>NZ_JBHYXZ010000020.1:0-18487 GCF_042752395.1 Actinosynnema sp. NPDC059335
GCGTCCTCCCCCTCCAGCCGCTGGAGGTACGGCGTCGCCCACCCGGCCCCCCCACAGCCCTCCACCACCGCCCCCTACCCCAGCGGGGCCAGCACCCGCGACCGCCGCCGCCGCCCCCGCCCCCCCCGCGGCGGCGCGGTCGAGGAGCAGCTTGCGCTCCCGCTCGTTGCGGGTGAGCCCGGCCGCCCGCTCGAACTCCTCGCGCGCCTCGGCCGTGCGGCCGAGCCTGGCCAGCAGGTCGCCGCGCACGCTGGGCAGCAGGTGGTAGCCCTTCAGCGCGGGCTCGTCCAGCAGCTCGTCCACCAGTTCCAGCCCGACCTCCGGGCCGAACGCCATCCCGATCGCTACCGCGTGGTTCAGCTCCACCACCGGTGACGGCGCGACCAGCGACAACGCCTCGTAGAGCCCCGCGATGCGGGTCCAGTCGGTGTCCTCCGGCCGGCGTGCCCGCGCGTGGCACGCGGCGATCGCGGCCTGCAACGCGTACGGACCGCCCGCGCCGCCCAGCGACTCCGCCTTGGCCAACGCGGTCAGGCCGCGCCGGATCAGCATCTGGTCCCAGCGCGCCCGGTTCTGCGCCAGCAGCAGCACGGGTTCGCCGTCCGGGCCGACGCGGGCCTTCGACCGGGACGCCTGGATCTCCATCAGCGCGACCAGCCCGTGCACTTCGGGTTCGCGCGGCATCAGGCCGGCCAGCACCCGGCCCAGCCGCAACGCGTCCTCGCACAGCGCGGGCCGCATCCAGTCGTCGCCCGCGGTGGCCGAGTAGCCCTCGTTGAAGACCAGGTAGATCACGCCGAGCACGGACGCCAGCCGGGCGGGTCGCTCGTCCTCGGCCGGCACCTCGAACGCGACGCCCGCCTTGGCCAGCGCCTTCTTCGCCCGCACGATCCGCTGCGCCACGGTGGCCTCGGGCACCAGGAACGCGCGGGCGATCTCGTCGGTGGTCAGGCCGCCGAGCAGGCGCAGGGTCAGCGCCACCTGCGCCTCGGTGGACAGCA
Organism: Actinosynnema sp. NPDC059335; assembly: GCF_042752395.1. Taxonomy (NCBI): domain Bacteria; kingdom Bacillati; phylum Actinomycetota; class Actinomycetes; order Pseudonocardiales; family Pseudonocardiaceae; genus Actinosynnema; species Actinosynnema sp. NPDC059335. Next base: position 1,002 of record NZ_JBHYXZ010000020.1, read on the forward strand.
CCGGGTGGCACGCGGTGAACACCAGGCGCAGCAGGTCGTCGTCGATCTCGCCGACCCCGGTCGAGGCGTCGGGCGCGTGGTCGTGCTCGGTGTCGCGCCCGATCTGCTCCAGCTTGCGCTGGTAGTTCTGCCTCCGGCGGATCTGGTCGACGGCCCGGTTCTTCGCGGTGGTCATCAGCCACGCGCCGGGGTTGCGCGGCACGCCCTGCTCCGGCCACTGCTCCAAGGCGCTGACCAGGGCGTCCTGCGCCAGTTCCTCGGCGAGGCCGACGTCGCGCACCATCCGCGCCAGCCCGGCGATGAGACGGGCGGACTCGATCCGCCACACCGCTTCGACCGCGCGACGCGCATCGGTAGCCATCACGACCGGGGATCAGATCAGCTACCGACGCGCGTCGGCAAGCGGGTGCGGCGCGCCGCCCGGATCAGCCCTGCGCGAGGGCGTCCTGCTGGGCGCGCAGCTCGCGCTCCCGGTCCTTCAGCTCCTCGGAGGCGTTGACGAAGTCGTCCTCGGTGAAGACCTGGCGGATCTCGATCTGGGACTCCTCGCCGGTGGGGTTCGGCACCCGCTTGACCCACTCCACGGCCTCTTCCAGGGACTTGACCTCCAGCAGCCAGAACCCGGCGATCAGCTCCTTGGTCTCCGCGAAGGGACCGTCGACCACGGTGCGCTTGTCACCGGAGAAGTAGACCCGCGCGCCCTTGCTGCTCGGGTGCAGGCCCTCGCCCGCCAGCAGCACGCCCGCCTTGACCAGCTCCTCGTTGAACGCGGCCATCTCGTTGAGCATCTCCGCGCTCGGCTGGGCCCCGGCCTCGGTCTCCTCGGTCGCCTTCACGATCACCATGAAACGCATTGTGGTTCTCCCTGTCGGTTCGTCGGCCGGTCCATCCTGGCCCGTACTGACGCGACGAACGGGGGCCGCCCCGGATCGACACGGGCCCGGAACTTTTTCAAGATTTTTTCGCGAGCCCGTGACCAGCGCGTTCACGTGATCGGCGAGCCGCCGGTCACGCCGATGACCTCGCCGGTGATGTAGCTCGACTCGGCGGAGGCGAGGAAGACGTACAGCGGGGCCAGCTCGGCGGGCTGCCCGGCGCGGCCCATGGGGGACTGCTCGCCGAAGCTCTCCACCTTCTCCGCCGGCATGGTCGCCGGGATGAGCGGCGTCCACACCGGACCGGGCGCGACCGAGTTCACCCGTATCTTCCGGTCGACCAGGTTCTGCGCGAGGCCCTTGGTGAAGTTGACGATCGCCGCCTTGGTGGTGGCGTAGTCGAGGAGCTGGAAGGAGGGCTGGAAGCCCTGGATGGACGACGTGGTGATGATGGAGGAGCCCTCCGGCATGTGCGGCACGGCCGCCTTGCACAGCCAGAACATCGCGTAGACGTTGGTCTTCATGACGCGGTCGAACTGCTCGGTGGTGATGTCGAGCAGGCCGCCGTCCTGCGACATCTGGTAGGCGGCGTTGCTCACCAGCACGTCGATGCGGCCGAACTCCTCGACCGCGCGCGACACGACGGAGGTGCACTGCGACTCCTCGACCAGGTCGACGGCGAGGGTGACGGCCTTGCGGCCGGCGTCCTCCACCAGTCGCGCGGTGTCGCGGGCGTCCTTCTCCTCGGCCGGCAGGTACGTGATGAGCACGTCGGCGCCCTCGCGGGCGAACGCCAGCGCGACGGCGCGGCCGATGCCGGAGTCGCCGCCGGTGATCACGGCCTTCTTGTCGGTCAGCCGGCCCGTGCCGCGGTAGGTCGCTTCGCCGTGGTCGGGGGTGGGGCGGACGTCGTCGGTCAGCCCGGGGTGTTCGATGGGGGTCTCGGCCATGCCCGCAGGGTGCCCACGGGGGTGCGGCCTGAACACGTGAAAGGGCGCACCCCCGGGTGACGGGGTGCGCCCTTCGGCGTCGACGGTCCGGTCAGCGGCGCAGGGCGCGCCGGAGCGTGAAGGCCCCCGGGCCGAGCGCGGCGAGCAGCAGGAACGCCCAGCTGTAGACCGCGGCCGGCTCACCCATGTTGTGCAGCGGCAGCAGGGCCTCCGGCTGGTGGACGGTGAAGTAGGCGTAGGCCATCACGCCCGACAGCACGAACGCGGCCGGGCGGGCGGCCAGGCCCACGAGCACCAGGACCGCGCCGACCAGTTCGATCACGCTGCCGTACCAGCCCGGCCAGGAGCCGAACGGCACGGCGGCGCCCTGGCCGTCGATGCCGCCGAGGAACCCGAGGCCCTGCAGGCCGTGGCAGCCGAACAGGAACGACACGACGACGCGGAAGGCGGCGAGCACCAGGTCGTTGCGCCGGGAGGCGGAGGAGGTGGCGGGGTGGGCGGCGGCGCGGCGGGTGTCGGTCGTGGTGGTCATCTCGGGCTCCCCTTCTCGGTGGTCTCACCCTGGCGTCGAACGGGACCCCTCCCGGATCGACACGTCCGCCGAACTTCTTCCGGACAACCCGACCCGGAGGGTGAACCGGCCGGTGGGAGGGGGCAGGCGCTGGCCGCGGCGGAAGAACCGGACGCGTCGCGGGTCGGTCGCCTCGGCCCGCATCGCGGCCAGGTCGGCCTCGGTGGGCGGGCGCGCGACCGACGGGCCGGGCCGGTGGTCGAGCGGCGGCGCGGGCGGGGGGTGCTCGTCGGGCAGGGGAGGGCGGTCGAGCCGGCAGGCGACCAGGCCGGGGGTGTCGGGGAGGTCCAGCGGGAACACCGGCCCCGGCCACACGTAGTCGAGGTCGTCCGGGACGTCGGGGAACAGGGGCCGGTAGTGCTCCGGGTCCTTGCGCAGCAGCGCCGACCGGTGGCTGCGGTGCAGGTCCTCGTCCCCGAGCCACGGCGGCAGCAGGCCCTCGGCCAGGCACCACGACCAGGTCGGCTCCGCGCCGCCGGTGAAGTCCAGCAGCACGGCCCGCACCCCGTCGCGGTGGCCGCGCCGCCGCCACTCGTCGCACACCGCCACGCCGTACGCGACCAGGGCGGGGGTGAAGCCGCGCCACATCAGCACCACGGGGTGCCGCTTCCACCCGTACTCGGGCCAGACCAGGGCCCGCAGCACCTGCAACACCTCCACGCGCTGCTTGCCCAGCCGCCGCGAGTCGAGCGCGGCGGCGCTGCGGCCGAACGTCGCGTACGGCAGGAACGTCTGCACACCCGCCGGCTACCCCGGGGGCGGCCGGTCAAGCGCCGCGTCCCCGGATCGGTCCTCGACCGGGCGGCAACAGACCGGTGGGCTGTTAGCCTGCGGCGGTGGAGTTCCAGCGCGCCCGGCGGCCCGAGCAGGTGGCGCAGCGGCGGCGCACGATCCTCGAGACGGCGTGCGCGATGCTGCGGGAGCGGCCCGTCGCCGACATCAGCCTGCGCGAGCTGAGCGACCGGGTCGGGCTCGCCAAGTCGAACGTGCTGCGCTACTTCGACAGCCGGGAGGCGATCTTCCTGGAGGTGCTGGACCGGGAGTGGGCGGCCTGGCTGGACGAGGTGGAGGAGGCGGTCGCGCCGGCCGACGACGCGGTCGGGGTGGCCACGGCGGTCGCCACCGCGCTGCTGGGCCGCCCGCTGCTGTGCGAGCTGGTCAGCGGGATGGCCGGGGTGCTGGAGCGCAACATCTCCGTCGACTTCGCCCGCGTGGTCAAGCGGAACGCGCACGAGCGCACGGCCCGGCTGGCGGGGATCGTGCGGTCCCGGTTGCCGGTGCTGGACGACGCGGCGGCGCGGCACTTCGCCGGCGCGGTGCTGGTGATGACGGCCGGCCTGTGGCCGCACGCCCGCCCGACGGCCGCGGTCGCCCAGGCCGTGCGGGAGCTGGGCGGTCCGCCCGCCGGGGAGCGGGTCCGCGACGGGCTCACCGAGGGCTTGGTGAACCAGTTGGTCGGGCTGGTCGCGCGGGCCACCGCCTAGGGTGGCGTGCCGTGAAGGCACTCGTGGTTCGCGGTGGCTGGGCCGGGCACTCGCCGGTCGGGGCCACCGACCGGTTCCTGCCGTTCCTGCGGTCCTCCGGGTTCGAGGTGGACGTGTCGGACTCGCTCGACGCCTACGACGAGGACCTGGGCCGGTACGACCTGGTCGTGCAGTGCTGGAGCGACGGCGTGCTGACCGACGACCGGTTCGCGTGCCTGGAGGCGGCGGTGCTGGGCGGGACGGGTCTGGCCGGGTGGCACGGCGGGCTGGTCGACGCGTTCCGCCACTCGCGCGGCTACCTGCGGTTGGTCGGCGGGCAGTTCGTGGCGCACCCCGGCGACTTCGTGGAGCACCGGGTGGAGATCACCTCCACGCACCCCGTGGTGGAGGGCCTGTCGGGGTTCTCGCTGCGGACCGAGCAGTACTGGGTGCTGACCGACGGCCTCAACGACGTGCACGCGACCACGACGTTCGCCGCCGCCGAGCCGTGGCACGCCCCGCTGACCGTGCCGGCCGTGTGGACGCGCCGCTGGGGCGCGGGCCGGGTGTTCGCCTGCACGGTGGGCCACCACCCGGCGGACCTGGACCTGCCGCCCGTGCGCACCATGGTCGAACGCGGCCTGCTCTGGGCCGCCCGCCGCTGACCCGCGTGTCGAACGCCGAGGACCTGCGTGTCGAACGCTCAGGACCTGCGTGTCGAACGCTCAGGACCCCTGAACCGAACGCTCAGGACCGCCCGGACCGCTCCTCGACCAGCGCCGCCACGCCCTGGAGCAGCCGGTCGAGCCCGAACGCGTAGGCGTGCTCCGGGTTGTGCGCGGACTGGTGCGCCTGCCCGGCCGCCTGGCCGACCCGGGCCGCGATCGGGAACCGGGTCGGGTCGAACACCTCGGCCAGCACGGGCGCGACCGCGCGCCACCACTGGTCGTCGGTCATCCCCGTGCGGCGCACCGCCAGGTCGGCCTCGATCCGGCGGCGGGCGACGCCCTCGACGTGCGTCTGCACGAGCGTGATCACCGAGTCCATCTCGACGTCGGTGAGCCCGATGCCCTCCAGCACGCTCAGCTCGCGCTCGTACTTGGCGATCGTGTGCGGCCCCAGCGGCGGACGCCCGGTGAACACCTGGAGCACCCACGGGTGGCGCACGCACAGGTCCCAGTTCACCCGCGCGACCCGCCGCAGGCCCTCCTCCCACCCCTCGTCGCCGGGCTCGCCGAGCTGCTCGACGGCCTCGCCGTAGACGTGGTCGAGCATGGCCTCCACCAGGTCGTCCCGGGACGCGACGTAGGTGTAGAGCGACATCGTGCCCACGCCGAGCGCCTCGGCGACCCGGCGCATGGACAGGGTGGTGAGCGTCTGGTCGCGGTCGGCGATCGCGATCGCGGCGGCGACCACCTGCGCGGTGGTCAGCGTGTGCCGGGGCCCGCGGCGCGGCGGCCGCCGGGTGCCCCACAGCGTGGCGATCGTGCGTGCCGGGTCCGCGCTGCCACCGCTCTCGGTCTCGCCCATGCGCCCATCATAGGCCGGTTACTCAGTACGTCGTACGAAGTTCTCTGGTACGCTTCTCCGTATGGCATACGGAGAAGCGGTGGCGATCGAGGCCGCCGACGTGCGCAAGACCTACCGCGGGAAGGCGGCCCTGGACGGGTTCGACCTGACCGTGGCGGCGGGCACGGTGTGCGCGCTGCTCGGGCCGAACGGCGCGGGCAAGACCACGGCGGTGCGGGTGCTGACGACGCTGCTGCGCCCGGACTCCGGCCGGGTCCGGGTGGCCGGCTGCGACGCGCTCGCCGACCCGCGGTCGGTGCGCCACCGGATCGGCCTGGTCGGCCAGGACGCCTCGGTGGACGAGGTCCTCACCGGGCGGCAGAACCTCGTCCTGTTCGGCAGGCTCTCCCACCTGACCACCGCCGCGGCCCGGCGGCGCGCGGACGAGCTGGTCGAGCGGTTCGACCTCGCCGAGGTGGCCGACCGGTCGGTCGCGGGCTACTCCGGCGGCACGCGCCGCAGGCTCGATCTCGCCACGAGCCTCGTCCTCGCGCCGCCGGTGCTGTTCCTCGACGAGCCGACCACCGGGCTGGACCCGCGGGCCCGCCTCGACGTCTGGGCCTCGATCGAATCCCTGGTCGACGCCGGCACGACGGTCCTGCTCACGACGCAGCACCTGGAGGAGGCCGACCGGCTGGCGGACCGGATCGCGATCCTCGACGGCGGTCGCGTCGTCGCCGAGGGCACGCCGGACGAGCTGAAGGCGCGGGTGGGCCCGGACCGGGTCGAGACGGTCGTCCGCAAACCCACCCTGGATGAGGTCTTCCTCCACCTCACCGGCCACCGACCCGCGGCGCGGACGTCGTGACCGCCCACACCCTCCGGGACGCTGCCACCCTCACCGGGCGCATCCTGCGGCACTGGCGCCGCCGCCCCGGGTCGATCGCGCTCGGGCTGCTGTTCCCCGTCCTGATGGTGCTGGTGTTCGGCTACCTCTTCGGCGGCGCGATGGCCGTGCCGGACGGGCGGTACCTGGACTTCCTCGTCCCCGGCATGCTGGTGATGTCGGCGCTGTTCGGGTTCGAGTCCCTGGTCGTGGCCGTCACCGCGGACAACGCCAAGGGCGTCACCGAACGCGTCCGCGCCATGCCCGTGACCACGGCGGCGGTGCTGGCGGGCCGCGTCACGGCGGACCTGCTCAACGCCGCGGTCGGCATCGCGGTCATGGTCGTGACCGGGCTGCTCGTCGGGTGGACGGCGCCGGGCGGCGTCCCGGCGGCGGTGGCGGCGATCGGCCTGGTGGTGTGGCTGAGGTTCGCGTTCGCCTGGGTCGGCGTCTACCTGGGGCTGCTGCTGGGCGCCCCGGAGTCGGCCGTCGCGGTGCAGGTGCTGGTGTGGCCGGCCGGGTTCCTGTCCAGCGCGTTCGTCTCGCCCGCCACGATGCCGGACTGGCTCGGCGCGGTCGCCGCCGGCAACCCGCTGTCGGCCACCGCCACGGCGGTCCGGGAGCTGTTCGGCAACCCCGGCTGGCACGACGGCGACTGGGCGAGCGGGCACGCGGTGGCGCTCGCGCTGCTGTGGCCGGCCGTGCTCACGGCGGTGTTCCTGCCGCTGGCCGCGCGGCGCTACCGGGCGCTGGGCCGCTGAGCGGGCGTCACGCCCCGCGGGTCGTCGGCTCGCCGATCGGCTCCGGCAGGGCGGCCGGCTCCGAGTCGGCCAGGTTCTCCGGCAGCCTGAGGCCCTCGTGCAGCGGCACCAGCTCCGATTGCAGCACGAGGGCCGCCCCGCCGATCGCGGACGCGGTGGCGGCCGACCGGGACAGCCGCACGTCGATCCCGTGCGCCGCGCGGGAGAAGAACGCGCGGTCCAGCTCGTCGCGGACCACGGGCAGGTAGACCGAGCCCGCGATGGCGAAGCTCGGGCCCGTCAGCACCAGGACCTCCAGGTCCATGATGTTGGCCAGGGTCCGGGCCGCCACCGCGATGTACCGCGCGGACCGCTCCAGGATCGCGAGCGCCGACGGCTCGCCCCGGCGGGCCGCCCGGCTCACCGCCGCGAAGTCCGACGACACGGACTTCGCCCGCCCGGTGAGCCCGGCTGACCGGGCCAGCGCCGCGTCCGCGCGGGCCGCCGCGACCACGGCCGCCGGGCCCGCCAGCACCTCCACGCAGCCGCGCGCCCCGCACCAGCACTCCGGCCCGTTCGCGTCCACGCAGACGTGGCCGATCTCGCCCGCGTTGCCGCTGCTGCCGCGGTAGGTGACGCCGTTGATCACCAGGCCCGCGCCGATGCCCGTGCCCATGTAGAGCGCGGCCGAGACGGCGGTGCCGCCGATGCCGCCCGACCAGTGCTCGCCCAGCGCCGCCGCGGTGGCGTCGTTGTCCAGCACCACCGGCAGGCCCGTGGCCTGTTCCAGCTCGCGGGCCAGCGGGAAGTCCTCCCACTTGCGCATGGACGGCGGGGTGAGGCCCATGCCGGTGTCCGAGCTGAGCGGCCCGGGGGAGACCAGGCCCAGGCCGAGCACCCGGTTGTGGTCCACGCCGACGCCGTCGATCAGGCCCTTCACCTCGGTCGCCATCCGCGTCACCACGGTCCGCGGCTCGGCCGCGCCCGCGCCCGCCCTCGAGATGCGGGCCACCACCGACCCGCCGAGATTGGTCAGCACGTACGTGATGCCCGCGTGGTCGAGGTGCACGCCCACGGCGTAGCGGGAGGAGTGGTTGAGCTGGAGCAGCACCCGCCGCTTGCCGCCGGTGGACTCGGCGCGGCCGGTCTCCACGACCAGGCCCTCGTCGATGAGCTTGCGGACGACGGTCGAGATGGTGGCGCCGGTGAAGCCGGTGGCGTTGATCAGGCCGACGCGGCTGATGGTGCCCGCCGCGCGGATCACGTCGAGCACCGCGGACTTGCTGCTCGCGTGGTGCGTCGCCCGCGCCGGTCCGCTCACGAGGTCCCCCGCGTCCGTCTTAGTTCGTTCGTCGGTCGAAGGGTAGCAACTTGACCGGTAGATGACGCCGAGGTGTTGACTTCGTTTCTTCGATGACTTAACAATCTGCCTCAACGCGGGACCGCGGCCGGTCTCGGGCCACGAGAGGAATCGACGATGTTCCTGAAGGCAAGGCGCTTCTCACGGGGACGCATGGCGGCGGCCGGACTCGCCGCGGTGGCCATGCTCGCGACCGCGTGCGGCGGGTCCGACGCGAGCAGTGACGCGAACAAGGACACCCTGGTCGTCTACACCGGGCAGTCCGGCGACTGGCAGCTGAACTTCAACCCGTTCTCGCCGACCATGCTGGAAGGCCCCGGCACGATCTTCGAGCCGCTGTTCTTCTTCAACAACATCCGCGACGTCGAGCCGCGGCCCCGCCTGGGCAAGTCCTTCACGTGGAACGCCGACGGCACCCAGCTCGACGTCGAGCTGCGCGACGACGCCAAGTGGACCGACGGGCAGAAGTTCACCGCCAAGGACGTCGTCTTCACCCTCGACATGATCACCAAGAACCCGGCCATGAACGGCACGGGCTACAAGGGCGTCGCGACCGCCGTGGACGACACGCACGTGTCGATCAAGTTCACCGAGCCGTCGTTCATGGAGGGCCCGCAGATCCTCGGCCGGGTGTGGATGGTCCCCGAGCACAAGTGGAAGGACATCGCGACCCCGGCGACCGACGTCGTCAAGGAGCCCGTCGGCACCGGCCCGTTCATGCTGGAGGACTTCAAGGCCCAGGCGTTCACGCTCAAGGCCAACCCCGACTACCACTCCGGCGAGCCCGCCCTGAAGAAGGTCCGCTACCTCGCCCTGTCGGGCAACCAGTCCGGTGAGGCCGCGCTCAAGCAGGGCCAGATCGACTGGCAGACCGGCCCCGTCCCGGACATCGCCAACGTCGAGAAGAACTACCCCGGCTACAAGGCGATCACCATCCCGATGAACCAGGTCGCCCTGTTCACCTGCTCCAACGCCGGCCTGGGCTGCCAGGGCCCGCAGACCGACGTGGCCGTGCGCAAGGCGATCTACTACGCCGTCAACCGCACCCAGATCAACTCGCTCGCGTTCGAGAACACCGCCGGCGAGATCTCGCCCGGCGCGGCGCTGCTGGAACGCGACAAGGAGCAGATCTCGGCGAAGCTGACCGAGAAGACCGCGCCGATGCAGCCCGACACCGCCAAGGCGACGCAGCTGCTGGAGGGCGCCGGCTACACCAAGGGCGGCGACGGCGTCTACCAGAAGGACGGCAAGCCGCTGGCCATGACGCTCAAGGTGGTGGCCGGCTGGACCGACTACATCACCGCCGTCGACACGATGACGCAGCAGCTCCAGCAGGTCGGCATCAAGATCACCGCCCAGCAGGTGTCGTGGAACGAGTGGTCCGACGCGCGCGGCCGCGGCCAGTTCGAGCTGCTGATCGACTCGCTGCACCAGGGCCCGGCGCCCGACCCGTTCTACAACGCGTCCTACTTCTTCAGCACCGCGACCACGGCCAAGGTCGGCGAGGTGGCCAACCCGAACTTCGCCCGGTTCTCCAACCCCGCCGTGGACGCCGCGCTCGCCGCGCTGAAGGGCATCGACCCGGAGGACGACGCCGCCCGCCAGCCGCACTTCGACACCATCCAGACCGAGATCGAGAAGTCGATCCCCTACATCCCGGTCCTGACCGGCGGCACCACCAGCGAGTTCAACGCGAAGAAGTTCACCGGCTGGCCCACCAAGGACGACCTCTACTCGTTCCCGGCCGTCTGGGCGCGCCCCGAGCACTCCGAGATCTACCTGAAGCTCAAGCCGGCCGGCCAGTGAACGACTGAGTGAGGCGATAGGCGGACCGATGAGGTACTACGCCCGAAAGTTCGCGTTCTACCTGGTCGCCCTCTGGGCGGCGCTGACGCTGAACTTCTTCATCCCGAGGCTCATGCCGGGCAACCCGGTGGACATCCTCATGGCGAAGCTCGCGCAACGCGGCGGAACCGTGGACCCGTCGGCCCGCAGGGCGTACGAGCTGCTGCTCGGCACGAACAGCGGCGAGTCGCTCCTCCGGCAGTACCTGTCCTACCTGGGCAACATGGTCCGCGGCGACCTGGGCATCTCGGTGAGCGCGTTCCCCGCGCCGGTGTCCCGGATCATCTCGGAGGCCCTGCCCTGGACCCTGATGCTCGTCGGCATCGCGACGTTCCTGTCGTTCGCCTTCGGCATCGTCCTGGGCACGTTCGTCGGATGGCGGCGCGGCACCTGGCTGGACAGCCTGGTGCCCGCCACCACCGTCCTGGCCGCGGTGCCGTACTTCTGGCTCGCGTTGATCCTGGTCGCGCTGCTGTCCTCGGCGTGGGGCTGGTTCCCGCTCCAGGGCGGCTACGACGTGATCCTCACGCCCGGCTGGAACGCCGACTTCATCGGCTCCGCCCTCTACTACGGCACGCTGCCCGCGCTGACCATCGTGATCTCCTCGGTCGGCGGCTGGCTGCTCGGCATGCGCAACATGATGGTCTCCGCCACGGCCGAGGACTACGTGCTGACCGCCAAGGCCAAGGGCCTGCGCGACTCCCGCATCATGATCAAGTACGCGGCGCGCAACGCCGTGCTGCCCTCGGTCGCGGGCTTCGCGATCTCCCTCGGCTTCGTGGTGGCGGGCTCCATCATCACCGAGCAGGTGTTCTCCTACCCCGGCATCGGGTCCAAGCTCCTGCAGGCCGTGCAGAACAACGACTACGCCCTCATGCAGGGCATCTTCCTCGTGATCACGGTCGCCGTGCTCGGCGCGAACCTCGTGGTCGACCTGCTGTACGCCGTCATCGACCCGCGCACCCGCGTCAGCGGCTGAGAAGGAGAACGGACACCGTGACCAACCTCAGTGCCGCGACCGTCGCCGCGCCGCGCGGCCGGGCGGGCTGGCGATCCATGCTGCCGCGCTGGTCGCCCAAGCTCGGCGTCGGCCTCGTCCTGATCGGGCTCATCGCGCTGCTCGGCCTGGTCGGCCCGCTCGTGGTCGGCGACCCGAACGCGATCCGCGACATCGGCCTCACCCCGCCCGGCGGCGAGTTCTGGCTGGGCACCACCCTGACCGGCCAGGACATCGTCGCCCAACTCGCGCACGCCACCAGGGGCTCCCTCTACATCGGCCTCATGGTCGGCGTGATGGCGACCGCCCTGTCGGCGGTGTTCGGCATCGTCGGCAGCTACGTCGGCGGGTACGTCGACGAGGCGTTCTCCCTGTTCTCCAACGTCATGCTGGTGATCCCCGGCCTGCCGCTGGTCATCGTCATCTCCGCGTTCGTGCCCGCCGACCAGCGCGGCTCGTGGACCATCGCGGTGGTGCTGGCGATCACCGGCTGGGCCGCGTCGGCGCGCGTGCTGCGCGCCCAGACCCTGTCGCTGCGCAACCGCGACTACGTCGCCGCCGCCAAGGTCTCCGGCGAGAAGCCGTGGCGCGTCATCACCGTCGAGATCCTGCCGAACCTGCTGCCGCTGCTGGCCTCGCAGTTCGTGTTCTCGGTGATCTACGCGATCCTCAGCGAGGCGGGCCTGTCGTTCCTCGGCCTGGGCGCGTCCAACTCCTCCACCCTCGGCACGATGCTCTACTACGCGCAGAACGGGTTCGCGCTGCAACGCGAGGCGTGGTGGTGGTTCGTGCCGCCCGGCCTGATCATCGCCCTGTTCGGCTGCGGCCTGTCCCTGGTCAACTTCAGCATCGACGAGATCATCAACCCCAAGCTGCGCGACATCCCCCGCCGCGGCAGGGCCGAGGCCGCCCGCACCCCCGAACCCGTGGCCCGCCCGGACGACGACGTGGTGCTGACCGTGAAGGACCTGTCCGTCGTCTACCGGGTCGAGAACCCGGTGCACGCGGTCAAGGACGTCTCCCTCACCCTGCGGCGCGGCGAGATCCTCGGCCTGGCCGGCGAGTCCGGCTGCGGCAAGACCACCCTCGCCTACGCCGTCAACCGCCTGCACCGGCCACCCGCCGAGGTGACCACCGGCTCGGTCACGTTCCACGACCGCGAGGGCGGCGACATCGACGTGCTCGCGCTCACCCCCGGCGAACTGCGCGCGTTCCGCTGGTCGAAGCTGTCCATGGTGTTCCAGGGCGCGATGAACGCGCTCAACCCCGTCATCACCGTCCGGGCGCAGCTCGACGACGTGCTCACCACCCACCGCCCGGAGATGACCAAGGCCCAGCGCAAGGCCAGGTGCGAGGAGGTGCTCCGGCTCGTCGGCGTGGACGTGCGGCGGCTCGGCTCCTTCCCGCACGAGCTGTCCGGCGGCATGCGGCAACGCGTGATGATCGCCATGGCGCTGCTCCTCGACCCCCAGGTCATGATCATGGACGAGCCGACGACCGCGCTCGACGTGGTCGTGCAGCGCGGCATCCTCCGCGAGATCCTCCGCCTGCGCGACGAGATCGGCTTCGCCGTCCTGTTCATCACCCACGACCTGCCGCTGCTGCTCGAACTCGCCGACCGCATCGCCGTGATGAAGGACGGCGAAGTGGTCGAGTACCGCGCCGCGCAGGACATGTTCGAGAACCCCGAACACCCCTACACCCGCCGCCTGCTCGACTCGTTCCCCAGCCTGACCGGCGACCGCGGCTCGTTCGTCCGCTCCGGCGAGCAGGCCACCCCCGCCCGCGGCTCCGGCGAGCCCACCCCGTCCGGAGGTCCCCGATGACCACGCTGGAAGCCCGCGAACTGGTCAAGGACTTCCACGTCCGGGTCGGCCTGCGCCGCGTCCGGCTGCGCGCCGTCGACCACGTGTCGTTCACCCTCACCCCCGGCCGCACCGTCGCGCTGGTCGGCGAGTCCGGCTCGGGCAAGTCCACCATCGCCCGCATGATCGCCCGGCTGGAGAAGCCCACCGGCGGCGGGATCACCGTCACCGGCCCGGACGGGCGGCACGTCCCCGACCGCGAGTACCGCGACCACGTGCAGATGGTGTTCCAGGACCCGTTCGCCTCGCTGAACCCGTTCCACACGATCGAGCACCACCTCGCCCGGCCGCTCAAGCTGCACGGCAAGCCGCACGGCTGGGAAGAGGTGGTGCGGCTGCTCGACCGCGTGTCCCTGCCCGGCCGCGACCTCGCCGGACGACGCCCGCACGAGCTGTCCGGCGGCCAGCGGCAACGCGTCGCCATCGCGCGGGCGCTCGCCCCGGGCGCGAAGGTCGTGGTCGCCGACGAGCCGGTGTCCATGCTGGACGTGTCCATCCGGCTCGGCGTGCTCAACCTCATGGCCCGCCTGCAACGCGAGGAGGACCTCGCCGTCCTCTACATCACCCACGACCTGGCCACCGCACGCCACTTCTCCGACGACATCCTCGTGCTCTACAAAGGGCGCGTGGTCGAACGCGGACCGGCCGACGACGTGATCCTCAACCCGCAGCACCCCTACACGAAGATCCTGGCCTCCGCCGCCCCGAACCCCGAGGCGCGCGGCCGGGCCGTCGACATCGACCCGGCCGACGTCGAGCGCGCCGGCGCGGCCGCCGCCTACGACCACAACACCGGCGCATGGGAGGAAGTCACCACATGACCCTGACGTGGTCCACGGGCGCGATCCGACTCGTCCTGACCGACGGCGACGACCGACCGGTCAGCCTGCTGTCCCTGCGCCCGGACGGGCCGGCGGACGGCATCGGCGTGCCGCTGGTCGAGGTCCAGGCCCTCGGCCACGGCCGCTTCCCCGGCAGCCACCGCTACGCCGACACCACCATCGGAGCCCGCCTGCGCTACCGCACCCACGTCGCCTCCGCCGACGAGCTGCGCGTCCAGCAGCACGACCCGGTCACCGGCCTGGTGGTGACGTCGGTGTTCCAGGGGGTCGCCGGCGTCCCCGCGGTGCGCACCTGGACCGAGGTGGCCGTCGAGGGCGACGGCGAAGTGCGCCTCCAGGCGGTGACCTCGCTGGCCACCGGGGCGTTCCTGGTCGACGCCGACCGCACCGTGGACGAGGTCGACGTCGTCCACGCCGACTCCGACTGGGTCGCCGAATCGCGCTGGCGCCGCACCCCGCTGCGCGAAGCCGGCCTCGTCGCCATGGACCCGACCGTCCACCACCACGCGTCCCGCAGCCGGTTCGCGCTCACGTCCCGCAGCTCCTGGTCCACCGGCGAACACCTGCCCACCGGCGTCCTCGTGGCACGCGACGACACCTGGGCGATGGCCTGGCAGGTCGAGCACAACGGCGCCTGGCACTGGGAGGTCGGCGAAACCGTCGCGGGCGCGTACCTCGCCGTCCTCGGCCCCACCGACACCGAGCACCAGTGGTCCCGCACCGTCTCGACCGGCCACGGGTTCACCACCGTGCCGGTGTCCGTCGCGATCGCCGCGGGCGGCGTGGACGAGGCGTTCGGCGCGCTCACCCGGCAGCGGCGCGCCACCCTGCGCAACCGCCGCGCACCCGAGCTGCCCGTGGTGTTCAACGACTACATGAACACCCTCATGGGCGACCCCACCACGGAGAAGCTCCTGCCGCTGATCGACGCGGCCGCCGCCGTGGGCGCGGACTACTTCTGCGTCGACGCGGGCTGGTACGACGAGGACGGCAAGTGGTGGGACAGCGTCGGCGAGTGGCGGCCGTCGCGCACCCGGTTCCCCGGCGGGTTCGGCGAGGTCGCCGACCACATCCGCGCCGCCGGCATGGTGCCCGGCATCTGGCTGGAGCCCGAGGTCGTCGGCGTGCGCTCGGCCCTGGCCCGGGCACTGCCCGACGAGGCGTTCTTCCGGCGCCAGGGCGCGCGGGTCGGCGAGCACGGCCGCTTCCACCTCGACCTGCGCCACCCCGCCGCCGTCCGCCACCTGGACGACGTGGTCGACCGGCTGGTCGAGGAGTTCGGCATCGGCTACTTCAAGCTCGACTACAACATCATGCCCGGCGCGGGCACCGACGTGGGCGGCGTCGCGCCCGGCGACGGGCTGCTCGGCCACAACCGGGCACACCTCGCGTGGCTGGACGGCGTGCTGGCCCGCCACCCCGGCCTGCTGCTGGAGAACTGCGCGTCCGGCGCCATGCGCATGGACTACGCCATGATGTCCCGACTGCACCTCCAGTCCACCTCCGACCAGCAGAACCCCCTGCTGTACCCGCCGATCGCGGCCGCCGCGCCCGCGTCCCTGCTGCCCGAGCAGGCGGGCAACTGGGCGTACGCGCAGCCGGGCATGACGGCCGACGAGGCGGCGTTCACGCTCGCCACGGGCGTGCTGGGCCGGCTGTACCTGGCGGGGCGGGTCGACCTCATGGACCCCGGGCAGCGGGCGCTGGTCGCCGAGGCCGTGTCCATCCACAAGGGACTCCGACCGGAGATCGCGGCGGCCGTGCCGTTCTGGCCGCTGGGACTGGCGAACCGCACCGGCCCGTGGGTCGCCCAGGGTTTGCGCGCGCCGACCGCCGGCTACCTCACCCTCTGGCGGCTCCCCGACGCGCCACCCGACGTGGACCTGCCCGTGCCGCACCTGCGCGACCACCCCGTCGAGCCGTCCGCGATCTTCCCGGCCGGCGCGCCGTCGTGGACCTTCGACTGGGACGCCGGGCGCTGCGTGCTGCGCGCCCGCCACACCGGAACGGCGCCGGCCGCGGTCGTCGTGCGCCTCGGGTAGCCGCCGTTCACTCGCACCGGTGGCGCCCGACCCCCGAAGCGTGACGCGACTTGTCCTCCCGCACCGACGTCGTTATCGAGGAGGTGACGGCCGCGACCCAGGCCGGGCGCCGACCCCGAGGAGTGAACCGGACCGATGACGGCACGCGCGCACGGCACTGGTGTGGTGGTCGGTCGGGCGGTGCGGGCACTGGCCGTCCTCGGCGGCCGGTCCGCGCTCGCGGGCCTGTCGGCCGTGGCGTCGTGGACGCGGGGCGAGCGGTTCGAGCCCGACCGGTGGCTCGCCGACGCCGTCGTGGCCCTCGGACCCGCGTACGTCAAGGTCGCGCAACTGCTCGGCACCCGCACCGACGTGCTGCCACCCCGCTGGTGCCGCGCCCTGGAACCGCTGCACGACCGCGCCCGCCCGGTGGAGTCCCGCGCCGCGGTCCGCCGCCTCCGCGCCCGCTTCGGCGACCCCCGACCGGTCCTCGTGCGCGCCGGCAGCATCGCCTGCGTCTACCGGGTCACCGCCCCCGGCCGCGGCCACCTCGCCGTCAAGGTGCGCAAACCCGGCATCGGCCCCGCCCTGGCCGCCGACCTCGCCCTGCTCGACCGCGTCGCCCGCGCCGCGGCGCGACTGCCCGCGCTGCGCCGGATCCCCGTGGTCGAGGTCGTGCGCCAGGTGTCCGCCCGCGTCCTCGCCCAACTCGACTTCGCCCGGGAAGCCGACCTGCTCGACGGCTTCCGCTCCGCGCTGCGCGACGTGCCGGGCGTCGTCGTGCCCAAGGTCGACCGCCTGCTGTCCACCCGCGACATGATCGTGATGGAGCACCTCGACGGGCTCGACCGGCTCCGCCCGGACGACCTGGGCGTCGAGGAACGCCGACGCGCGGTCGCGACGGCCCTGCGCGCGGCCTACCGGATGCTGTTCCTCGACGGCGTGGTGCACTGCGACCTGCACCCCGGCAACCTCTACTTCCGCCCCGACGGCACGGTCGTCATCCTCGACGCGGGATTCGCGGTGCGACTGGACGAAGCGGCGCGCGAGAAGTTCGCCGCCTTCTTCTACTGCATGAGCCAGGGCGACGGCGACGCGTGCGCGGAGATCGTCCTGTCCACCGCCGTCCCGGCGGCCGGAGCCGACCCGGCGGCGTTCCGCGCCGACCTCGCCGACCTGGTGGCGCGGCACGCGGGCCGCGAGGCGGGCGCGTTCCGCCTGGCCCCGTTCGCCGCCCGGCTGTTCGACGCCCAGCGCAGGCACGGCTACCTCGCCGACCCGCGGTTCGTGTTCCCGATCCTGGCCCTGCTCGTGCTGGAGGGCACCGTGCGCGAGTTCGACCCCGACGCCGACTTCCAGCGGCTCGCCCGGCCCTACCTGCTGAGCGCCCTGATGGAACGGGCCCTGGCCGGGTGACGCGGGGGCCCCGCGCCCCCGCGCGGGGCCCCCCCCCGCCACCACCCCCCCCCGCCCCCCTGGTTGGACCCCCCCCGGCCCCCCCACACCCTCGACTCCACCCGCCGGTCGCGCAGGGCGTGGTGGTTGATCCACACCGCGCCGCC
>NZ_JBHYXZ010000020.1:18497-43602 GCF_042752395.1 Actinosynnema sp. NPDC059335
GCCCGCGCCCAGCGGCGCGGGCCCCCGCCGATCACAGCCCGCCGACCTTCACCGGGAACTCCTGGATGGTCGCCACCACGACGTCCGGGTCGTCCGGCAGCACCAGCTCCACCGGCTCCCGCAACCGGTAGAGGTCGCCCCGCGGCGGGAACTGCGTCAGGTTCCCCACCAGCACCGCCGGGTTCTTCGTCTCCAGCACGAGGGGCTCGTACGCCTTCGGCGACGTGACGCCGGCGCGGCGCAGCAACTCGTCCGGCTGGTCGATCGTCATGGTGAACCGCAGCACCATCACCTGCTCGTAACGCGGTGGGTACCGCTGGGTCAGCCGCAGCAGGCTCTCGGGCGTGACGTCGATGTCGTTCTGCTCGATGGTGATCGTCCCGGCCGCGGTGTCGTCCTCCCCGCCGGGCAGCTCGCCGCTGACCCGGTGCCCGACCACCCGCAGTCGCACCGAGTTGTCCGGGTCGTCCGGGTTGTACTCCACCCGGACCTTGATACCGCCCCGGAAGTCCACGCTCACGACGCTCGTCCTGATCCGCAGCGGCGTGTTGACCGCGAGGCAGCTGCACGGGATCTCCGCGCCGATCGGCGGCAGCCCGTTGAACGTCCGGACCTCCTCCGCCGCCGCGCTCGGCGACCCCGCCACCGCCGCCGCGCCGACCCCCAACGCCGCCGCCGCGGTGCCCTTCAGGAACCCTCGCCGGTCCGCGCCGCCGAGCGGCTCCCCGTGGTGCTCGTGTTCGTTGTCGGACAACGTCAACCTCCACCGCACTTGTTCGCCAGTCCAGCGACTCGAACGTAGGGCAGGGTCACGGCGATCGTCGGCACCGCAAGCAAAAGCCAACCCGGTCGTGACGACATCCACCCGGCCGTGTGCTCTACGGCTGCTCGAAACCGTTGCGGCGCGTCATATTCGGCGGCGAATGACGGGGTGGTCGCACGGTCGAGCGATGCTGCCGGGCGACGCCTCATCAGGTCCGCTGCCGTGCTGCCCGCGTCCGTGTTGTCGCGCTCGTGCTGCCGCGCTCGTGCTGCCCGCGTCTGTGTTGTCGCGCTGGTGCCGTCCGGGTCTGTGCCGTCCGGGTCTGTGCTGTTCGGGTTCGTGCCGTTCGGGCTTGCGGTGCCGCGCTCGCGCTGTTCGCCGTGACTACGGCAACCGGGGCTCGACCAACTCGGCGACCTTCATCGCCGCCGGGCACGGATCCTCGTCGGGAGTGCCGGAGTTGAGCACGACATCGACCCGCGACGACTCCGTGACGCCGATGAAGACCCCGCAACTGCCGGTCGCCCCGATCGCCTGCTTGGCCTGGTGCCGACCGACCATGATCTCCTGCACCACGTTGCCGTTCGACTGCACCTGCGCCAACCCGGCGGTGGTCCGCACACCGACCCCGAGCCGTGCCGTTCGGGGCGAGAAGTTGCACACCCGCGCAGACCCGAGCTGCTCCACCACCGGTTCGGCGGTCTGCGCTCCGGTGATCGCCTCGGCCTCGGCCTTGGTCAGCAGCGTGCACGGGTCGAGGCCGTCGAGCGGACCACCCCTGGACGGCCCGACCTGCGGCGCGGTCGTCTGTTGCGCGCTCTCCGGCGCGGAAGCCCCGGCCGTCGGGTCGGACTGCCCGTCAGCCGGCCCGCCACAGGCGGTGGCCGCGAACAGCGCGACAGCCGCGCCGATCAGGATGATTCGAGGGTTCACGGTCTCTTCCCGGTCGGCAAGCTGACGCTTCGTGCGACGACCGTAACCAATCCCGCATCACCACCGCTAGACCTCCACCACCGCCCCCACACCGCACCGCCCCCACACCCCTCGGCCCCCACACTCCGCGCCCGTCACCCGACTCCGGCCGCACACACGCGCCTGACCGCTTCCGCCCGGTCGTACAACGCCTCCAACCCAACCCCGTCCACCACCGCCGCGAGGAACCGCTCCAACACCACCACGACCGCCCCCGGCAACGAAACCCGCGCCACCAGTCCGCTCAACGTCGCCATGGCCTCCCCGATCCGCTCGGCGGGCCGCGCCGCCGGCTCCGCGATCCCCAGCTCGTCCAGGGTGCGGAAGGTGCGGATCTCCGTCACCAACCGACCGATCGTGAACCACACCAACTCGTCCTGTCCGGCCCGCCGCTCGATCCGCCGCTGCAACGCGTCCACCACGTCGGTGTACGCGTTCAACGCCACGCCCCGGTCGGCACCGTCCCGCGACACCTCCTCGACCAACCGCCGAGCCGCCTCCGGCACCGCCGCGAACTCCGCCTCACCGAAGCCGACCGCGAGCATCGCCTCGACCAACTCCTCCCACGCCGCCCGCTCGCGGTCGGGCAGCGGCACCAGGGACAGCCGATCGCCCATGTGCCACCCCATGACGAAGTACCACGGCCCCTGCGCGGGCACCGCCACCGAGCCACCCGGCCCATCAGGGGGCGGCTGCCCCGGGCCGTGGTGCACGTTCACGACACCGGTGTTGGTGCCGACCTGGACGACCGGGCCGCGGACTTCACCGTTGACCACGTTGTTGGTCTGATCTGACATGCACGCTCCGGAGCGGCTGAGCGGGAGGCCGACGGCATCCCGGCCGTCGCGGTCGCCGGAATGCTAGGCCGCGCCGACGGATCGGCCGCCGCACTTTTGCGCGGCACCCGCGCGAGTGCCACGCCGTGCCGCTGCCACACGCCACCCCGACCCACGCCACGGCGACCCCACGCCACCCCGGCCCACGCCACGGCGACCTCACGCCACCCTGACCTGTGCCGTGTCGACCCGTGCAGCTTCACCCCGTGTCGTGTCGGCCCGCACAGCCCACGCCGCGTCGACTCGTGCCGCGCTGTGCCTGGCGTCGGGCCAATGTGCGGAACCTGGATCCGCAGCCCGGCCAACCGTCTCCTCACCGCAAGCAAGCCCGCCGCCCATCGCCAGCCGCACCGCCCGCCGCCAACCACCGCCATGCACACGCCCGCCGCCAACCACACCGCAAACCACACCGCCAACCGCCAACCACGTCGCCAACTACCGCCCGCCGCTGCCACCGGCCTACCGCAACCGCCGCCGGGCCGGCCGATTTATCCGGCTAACGTGAGACATGCGGTTCGGGTTGTCACCGGTTGCAAGCTTCGCCTGTCCGGGTGAGGTGGCACCGAAACCCGTGCCGGTGACAGCCCCGAGCCGATCCCGCTACACCGCCGTAGCCCGCACCAGCACCAACCGCTCCGGGTGCAGCACGGGAGCCTGCACGCCCGCCGACGTCAGCACCCGGCCCGGCAGCGTGACCCCCTCCGGCGTCCACCACGGCAGCCGGATGCCCCAGTTGTGCGCGTTCCCGTCCGGGTAATCCCCCGGCGGCAAGGGGCGCACGTGGTACCGCCGGTCGGGAGCCAGCCCCGGCAGGCGGACCGCGCCCGGCGGGTACGAGGCCGACGTGGCCAGGGAGACGATCGCGAACACGGCGTCCGAACCGTCCTCCGCCACCACCCCGTGCACCTCGATCGCCGGGTCCGGGTGGTCGCCGTGCACGGCCACCCCGGTGTGCAGCAACGGCCGCAGGGACTTGTACAGCGCCACCCACGACGACAACCGCTCCAGGTCCTCCGGCGACGCCGCCGTCAGGTCCCACTCGATCCCGAAGTGCCCGAACAGCGCCGTCCCCGCCCGGAAGTCGAGGGGGTGCCGCCGGTGGGTCGTGTGCGACGCCTCCGCCCCCACGTGCGTCCCCATCAGCTCCAACGGGATCAGCGCGTTGGTCCACCGCTGCATCGCCTGCCGCTCCAACGCGTCGATGCAGTCCGACACCCACACCCGGTCCGTGCGCTCCAGCACCTCCAGGTCCACCCGTCCGCCCCCGGACGAGCACGACTCGATCTCCACGCCGGGGTGCCGCCGCCGCAGCTCGTCCATCAGCCGGTACACGGCCAGCGTCTGCCCGTGCACCCCGGCCCGCCCGGTCGGCCGGTGCCCGGCGTCGACCAGGTCCCGGTTGTGGTCCCACTTCAGGTACGACACGGGGTACTCGGACAGCAGCGCGTCCAACCGCTCCAGGATGTACGCGAACGCCTCGGGCCTGGCCAGGTCGAGCACCTGCTGGAACCGGGCCGTCCCGGGCAGCCGGTCGCCGGCCGCCATGATCCAGTCCGGGTGCGCCCGCGCCAGGTCCGAGTCGGGGTTGACCATCTCCGGCTCGACCCAGATCCCGAACTGCATGCCCAGCCCGGTCACGTGGTCGGTCAACGGCCCGAGCCCGTCCGGCCACACCTCGTCGGACACGTACCAGTCGCCCAGCCCGCGCCGGTCGTCGCGCCGCGACCCGAACCAGCCGTCGTCCAGCACGAACCGCTCCGCGCCGACCGCGGCGGCGGCGTCGGCCAGTGCCTTCAGCCGGTCGAGGTCGTGGTCGAAGTACACCGCCTCCCACGTGTTCACCACGACCGGCCGGGGGGACCTCGGGTGCGACGGCCGGGACCGCAGGTGCCGGTGGAACCGCGCGGACACCTCGTCCAACCCGTGCCCGTACGACGCGTACTGCCACGGCGACGCGTACGACCCGCCCGGCCCCAGCACGACCTCGCCGGACAGCAGCAGCTCGCCGGACCCGAGCAGCGACACCGAGTGGTAGGTCCGCTCGGCGAACGTCCGGTGGTTGCCGGACCAGGCCGTGTGCACGGCCCAGACCTCGCCGGACCGGTTGCCGAACCCGGCGGTGCCGGCGGCGAACAGGTAGGCGGAGTCGTAGCCGGTGCGGCCGGTCCGGTTCTCGCGCACCCGCAGCCCGTGCGTCCACCGGGTGCGCTGCGGGCTGCGCTCGCGCGTCCACCGACCGGTGAAGTCCAAAATCTCGACCGCCTGCGCGGGCACCGGCAGGGTCAGGTTCACCGCGTCCACGGTGAAGTCGGACGAGCCGGTGTTGGTGAGCACGGCCCGCTGCCGCACCAGCCCGGCCGGCGTCAGCTCCACGACCAGGTCCAGCGCCAGCCCGGCGACCTCGTCCACGGCCCGGATCGCCGGACCGCCCGCGGACACCACCCGGAACGCGGTCGAGAAGTCCCGCCCGCCGCGGTTCCCGATGATCCCGGGCGTGCCGAGCCACCCCGCCGACTGCTCGGGCAGCACGGCCACGTCCACCGGGCCGTCCACCGAGAACCCGATGGGGTGCGGGCTCTGCGCGAGCAGCACCGCGTCCAGTTCCGCCGGGGACAGCTCGCCCAGGTCGGCGCCCCAGTGGCGGACGCGGGGGAGCGTGCCCCCGGAGAAGTCGAGCACCAGGCTCACACCCGCTGCCCGCAGGTGCGTCAGGTCTGCCACTTTGTGGTCTTCCTCTCTGGCGGTGAACCTCGTTGACTTACTTTAGTTGCTGGCGTAAGAATCGCCATACCTTGAACGTCACACGGCAGAAACCCACCGCCACCGCCCGGGAAAGAGGAACGATGACGCGCACGACCTTGCACGACGGGTGGCGGCTGAGCGCGGTGGGCGGGCCGATCCCCGCGGCCGTCGCCGACCGCGAAGTGCCCGCGGTCGTGCCCGGCAGCACGCACCTCGACCTCCTCGCGGCGGGCCTGATCCCCGAGCCCTACCTCGACACCAACGAGACCGAGCTGGCGTGGATGCACCGCGCGGACTGGCGTTACGCGCTCACCTTCGACGCCGAGGCCGCGCGGCCGGGCGAGAAGGTGGAATTGGCGTTCGACGGGCTGGACACCGTGGCGACGGTGGCGCTCAACGGCCACGTTCTCGGCAGCACCGCCAACATGTTCCGCTCCTACCGCTTCGACGTCCGCGAGCACCTGCGGGACGGCGCGAACGACCTCGTCGTCACGTTCCGCTCCGCCCTCGCCTACGCCGAGGAGCAGGAGGCCGCGCTGGGCCGGCGTGACCGCGCCTACCCGCACCCGATGAACGCGGTGCGCAAGATGGCCTGCTCGTTCGGCTGGGACTGGGGTCCGGACCTCCAGACCGCGGGCATCTGGAAGCCGGTGCGGCTGGAGCGCTGGACCGACGCCCGGCTGGCGCAGGTCCGCCCCCTGGTCACGGTGGACGGGGACGGCACGGGCCGGGTCGAGGTGCACGTCGAGGTCGACCGCGCCCGCGACGCGGCCCTCACGGCGGTCGCCACCGTGGCCGGCGTGGAGCGGCGCGTCCGCGTCGAGGGCGACTCCGCCGTGGTGACCGTCGAGGTGCCGGACGTCGACCTGTGGTGGCCCGTGGGCTACGGCGACCACCCCCTCTACGACCTCGACATCGTCCTCCTCGCCGATGACGCGGAGGTGGACCGCGCCGAGCGCCGCATCGGGTTCCGCACGATCACCGTCGACACCACGCCCGACGACATCGGCGCCCCGTTCACCTTCGTGGTCAACGGCAGGCCGGTGTTCGCCAAGGGCGCGAACTGGATCCCGGACGACCACTTCCTCACCCGGATCACCCGCGACCGCCTGGCGCGCCGGGTCGACCAGGCCGTCGCGGCGAACATGAACATGCTCCGCATCTGGGGCGGCGGCATCTACGAGACCGACGACTTCTACGACGTCTGCGACGAGCGCGGCGTGCTCGTCTGGCAGGACTTCCTGTTCGCCTGCGCCGCCTACGCCGAGGAGTCGCCGCTGTGGGAGGAGGTCGAGGCCGAGGCCCGGGAGAACGTCGCCCGGCTGACCTCGCACCCGTCCCTCGCGCTGTGGAACGGCAACAACGAGAACCTCTGGGGCTTCGAGGACTGGGGCTGGCGCGAGCAGTTGCAGGGCCGCACCTGGGGCCTGGGCTACTACACCGACCTGCTGCCGAAGATCGTCGCCGAGCTGGACCCGACCAGGCACTACTCGCCCGGCAGCCCGTACAGCCCGGGTGAGCCGCACCCGAACGAGGACACCCACGGCACGCGGCACGAGTGGGAGGTCTGGAACCGGGTCGACTACACCCACTACCGCGACCACGCGCCCCGGTTCTGCTCCGAGTTCGGCTTCCAGGGCCCGCCGACGTGGGCGACGCTCACCCGGTGGGTCCACGACGAGCCGATGACCCCGACCTCGCCCGCGTTCCTGCTGCACCAGAAGGCCGAGGACGGCAACGGCAAGCTCGACCGCGGCCTCGCGCCGCACCTGCCCGCGCCCGGGGCGTTCGAGGACTGGCACTGGGCGACCCAGCTCAACCAGGCCCGCGCGGTCGCGTTCGGGATCGAGCACTTCCGCTCCCACTGGCCCCGCACGGCGGGCGCGCTGGTGTGGCAGCTCAACGACTGCTGGCCGGTCACGTCGTGGGCCGCGATCGACGGCGACGAGCGGCCGAAGCCGCTGTACTACGCGCTGCGGCACGCCTTCGCGCCCCGCCTGCTCACCGTCCAGCCGCGGGACGGCGTGGACGTGCTCATCGCGGTCAACGACACCGACGACGCCTGGACCGGCGACGTCGCGCTGGAGCGCCAGACGTTCGCGGGCGAGGTGCTCGCGGCGGCTAAACTCCCGCTCGACGTGCCGGCGCGGTCGGTGGCGCGGCTCGACCTGGCGGCGGAGTTGACGACGCCGGGCGACCCGAGGGGGGAGGTGCTGGTGGTGGGCACGGCCGACGCGCGCACCGCGCACCTGTTCCGGGAGGACCTGGAACTGACCTACGACCCCGCGCCGCTGGCCGCCGAGGTGCGGCGGGTGGCCGAGGGCTACCGGGTGGACGTCACCGCGTCCTCCTTCGCCCGCGACGTCGCCGTGCTGGCCGACCGGGTCGCCGAGGACGCCGTCGTGGACGACGCGCTGGTCACCCTCACCGCCGGCGGGACGCACTCGTTCCTGGTCCGGACCGCGACCGAGCTGGCGGACCCGTCCGCGCTGACCGGTCCGCTGGTGCTGCGATCGGCCAACAGCCTGAGCGCGGTGCGGACATGACCGGCGGCTCCCCGACCGGTTCCGTCGGCCTCGTCCTGGCCCGCCCCGCGCGGCTGCTGGGCGCGGAGCCGTTCTTCATGGAGTTCATCGCGGGCATCGAGGAGCGGTTGGCCGAGGGCGACCGGTCCGTGCTGCTGCACATCGTGGGCACCGAGGACGCCGAGATCGCCGCCTACCGCAGGTGGGCGGCGGGCGGGGTGGTCGACGCGGTGGTCGTCGTCAACCGCACCGTGGACGACCACCGGCCGGCGATGCTGCGCGAGATGGGGCTGCCCGCGCTGTACGTGGGGGAGCCGGACGAGCTGGCCGTGCCCGCGGTCCGCACCGACGACGCGGGCCCGGTGCGCGAGGCCCTGGCGTACCTGCTGGAGCTGGGGCACCGGCGGATCGCGCGGGTCAGCGGTCCGAACACGCTGCTGCACACCAGGGCGCGCACCGCCGCGCTGGTCGAGGGGTGCGCGGAGGCGGGCATCGAGCCCGTCGTGGTGGAGGGCGACTATTCGGAGGAGTCCGGCGCGAAGCTCACCACCGCGCTGCTCAACGCCCCCGAGCCGCCCACCGCGATCCTGTACGACAACGACGTCATGGCCGTCGCGGGCCTGAGCGTCGCCAAGGAACTCGGCGTCGCCGTGCCCGACCGGCTCAGCCTGGTCGCGTGGGACGACTCGTCGCTGTGCCGGCTCGCGTCACCCGCGCTGACCACGATGAGCGTCGACGTGCACCAGTTCGGCGTCACCGTCGCCGAGTCCGTGCTGGAGCTGATCGAGGGCGTGGAGGTCGCCGAGCGCTGGTCGCCCAAGCCCACGCTCATCGCGCGGGAGAGCACGCGGTAACGCACCCCGGTAAAGGACCACCATGACCCACCTCGCCGCCGAGTCGCGGTACGACGCCATGCCCTACCGCCGCTCCGGGCGCAGCGGGCTGAAGCTGCCCGCCGTGTCGCTGGGGCTGTGGCACAACTTCGGCCACGACCGGAGCCTGGACGGTCAGGGGGCGATCCTGCGGCGCGCCTTCGACCTCGGCGTGACGCACTTCGACCTGGCCAACAACTACGGCCCGCCGCCCGGCGGCGCCGAGGAGAACTTCGGCAGGCTGTTCGCGCGGGACTTCCGGGCGCACCGGGACGAGATCCTGGTGTCCACCAAGGCGGGCTACCACATGTGGGACGGTCCGTACGGCGAGTGGGGCTCCCGCAAGCACCTGCTCGGCTCGCTGGACCGGTCGCTGGCCCGGCTCGGCCTGGACCACGTCGACATCTTCTACCACCACCGGCCCGACCCGGACACGCCCGTCGAGGAGACGATGGCCGCGCTGGACCACGCGGTGCGGTCGGGCAGGGCGCTGTACGTCGGCATCTCCAACTACTCGGCCGAGCAGACCCGGGAAGCGGCCCGCGTGCTGCGGGAACTGGGCACGCCGCTGCTGATCCACCAGCCGTCGTACTCGATGTTCAACCGGTGGGTCGAGGACGGGCTGCTCGACGTGCTGGCCGAGGTGGGCGCGGGCTGCATCGCGTTCTCGCCGCTGGCGCAGGGGGTGCTGACCGACCGCTACCTCGACGGGGTGCCGGAGGGGTCGCGGGCGGCGAGCGCGTCGCCGTTCCTGTCGTCGGCCAACCTGGACGAGGCGACGCTGGCGAAGGTGCGGGCGTTGAACGAGGTCGCCAAGCGGCGCGGGCAGACGTTGGCGCAGCTGGCGATCGCGTGGGTGCTGCGCAACGTGACGTCCGCGCTGATCGGCGCGTCGAGCGTGCGGCAGTTGGAGGACAACGTCGCCGCGACCGCGAACCTGGCGTTCGAGGCCGACGAGCTGGCCGAGATCGAACGGCACCTGTGACGTCCGCGTTACGTGGTGTGAACCGCTTCAGCGCTGGTGTCAACGCCTCTTGACGAAACTTTGCTTAACCGCTTAACTAAGTCCATGGGGCAAGCACTCGAGCCGGTCGCGGTCGCCGTGGACATCGGCGGGACCAAGCTCGCCGCGGCGCTGGTCGAACCCGACGGCGCCGTCCTGGCCCGCCGCACCACGCCGACGCCGGCGGGTGACGCGGAGACCGTCTGGCGCGGGCTGGCCGGCGTGCTCGGGGAACTGCTCGACCTCGCCGCCGGCCGGGCCGTGCTGGGCGCGGGCATCGCGTCGGCGGCCCCGATGGACCTGCGCACCGGCACCATCAGCCCGGTCAACATCCCCGGCTGGCGCGACTTCCCGATCACCGCGCGGGTCGGCGACCTGCTGCCCGGCCTGCCGGTCCGGCTCGGCGGCGACGCGCTGTGCATGGCGCTGGCCGAGTACCACCACGGCAACGGCCGGGGCAGCGAGTGCCTGCTCGGCATGGTCGTGTCGACCGGCATCGGCGGCGGGTTCGTCTTCGCCGGCAAGCCGCACTTCGGCGCCACCGGCAACGCGGGCCACGTCGGGCACTTCGTGGTCGACCCGGCCGGGCCGCGGTGCGGGTGCGGGGCCGACGGCTGCTCCGAGGCCATCGCCAGCGGCCCGTCGATGGTGCGGTGGGCGTTGGAGCAGGGTTGGCAGCCACTCGGCGGCACGGCCGACGGCGTCGCGCTCGCCGCCTCGGCGCGGGCCGGCGACCCGACCGCGCGGGCGGCGTTCCGGCGGTCCGGCGCGGCGGTCGCCCGGGTCATCACGGTCGCGTCCGCGTTGTGCGAGATCGACCGCGTGGTCATCGGCGGTGGCGTGGCGCAGGCGTGGGACCTGCTCGAACCCGCCGTCACCGAGCCGCTCGCGGACTACGCGGGGCTCGACTTCATGCGCCGGGTCGAGGTGTGCCCGGCGACGCTGGGCGTGGACTCCGGCCTGATCGGCGCGGCGGCGCTACTCGCCGACCGGCGGGCGCCGTCCGTGCCCGTGGGGATCTGAGGGGGCGCGGTGCGCAAGCTGGACACCACCGTCCGCGAGTACCACTGGGGTTCGCGGACCGCGCTCGCCGAGCTGCGCGGCGAGCCGTCACCGAGTCCCCGGCCGCAGGCCGAGCTGTGGGTCGGGGCGCACCCCGACGACCCGTCCCGGCTGGCCGGCTGCGACGTGCCGCTGGACGCGTACCTCGCCGCCAACCCCGCCGGGCTGCTCGGGCCGGACAGCCTGGCCGCGTTCGGCCCGCGGCTGCCGTTCCTGCTCAAGGTGCTGGCCGTGGCCGCGCCGCTGTCGTTGCAGGTGCACCCGGACCGGGAGCAGGCCGCGGTCGGGTTCGCCGAGCACGGCTACCGCGACGACCGGGCCAAGCCGGAAATCCTGGTCGCGCTGACCGGGTTCGAGACGCTGTCCGGCTTCCGCCCGCCGGCCGAGACCGCGGCGCTGCTGGACGGGCTGGACGTGCCGGAACTGGCGCCCCTGCGCGCGGGGCTGGCGGCCGGCGACACGTGGGGCGCGCTGCGTTGGGCGTTGCACTGCGCCGACGCCGACCTGGTCGGCCGGGTGGCCCGTGCCGCGGCCCGCGTGCCCGCGCTCGCGCACGTCGCAAAGCTGGCCGAGGTGTACCCCGGGGACGCGGGCGTGGTGGCGGCGTTGCTGCTCAACACGGTGACGTTGCGGCCGGGGCAGGCGGTCTACGTCGGCGCGGGGGTCCTGCACGCGCACCTGCGGGGCACCGGCGTCGAGCTGATGGTGAACTCCGACAACGTCCTGCGCGCGGGCCTGACCACCAAACCGGTGGACGTGGCGGGGGTGCTGTCGCTGGTCGACCGCCGGTCCGGGCCGCCCGCCGTGCTCGACGGCGTGGTGGACGGTCCACTGAGGACGTACCCGACGCCGGACCCGGAGTTCCGGCTGCACGCGGTGCGGCCGGGGGCCGTGCTGGCCGGGGGAGGGCCGCAACTCCTGTTGTGCGCCAAGGGGAACGTCGTGGTGGCCCGGGACGGCGCGGAGGTCGCGTTGCGCGGCGGCGAGTCGGTGTTCCTGCCGCACGGCGCGAGCGCCGCGGTGGTGTCCGGTGACGGCGAGGCGTTCTGGGCCACCACGAACCTCTGACGCCGGGCACGCGGGCGCGGCGCACCGGCCGCACCCGCGTGCCCCTGCGGTTTTACTGGAAGACCACGTCACTGCAGAGGTAGTACGCCTGGTCCATGTGGCTCGCCTGCCAGATCGTGAAGATCGTGTGGCGGCCGGTGCGGCTGCCCGCGTTCACCTGGGCCTGGTAGAGGCCGGTGGTGCCGTAGCGGCCGGTCGAGGTGACCAGCTCCAGGTCGCTCCAGCGCAGCGGGGTGGTGGTGGTGTCGACGCCCTGCCGGGTGATGTAGATCCGCAGGTAGTCCGCACCGTGCTTCGCCTGGTCGGTGATGGTGAGCGTGAACTGGCGCGGCTTGGTGGTGGTGTTCCACGCGCCGACCGTGTCGAGCGCCCGGTACCGGCCGCTCTCGGCCAGGCCGCCGCTGCAGAGCTGGCCGTTCGGCAGCGCGCCCTGGTGGTTGCCGCCGACCCCGTTGCGGTACAGGCCGTTCCAGTTCCACATGGCGTTGGGGTCGGTCTTCCACGCCTGCGCGCACATCGGGTCGGTCTGACCCATGTTCGGGTTCAGGTGGTCGCTGCCCCAGCGCTGCCAGCAGCCGTAGTTGCGCGACGGCGGATCGGTGACCGAGCCGTGCGCGCTCGCCACGCCCGAGGTGCCGACCAGGGCGACCAGGCCGGCGGCGAGGACCGCCAAGACCGAGGTGAAGACGCCGAGTGCCGAACGGAGACCGCGTCTGAAGGTCATGAGTTGTCCTCCACGTTGAGGATTTTCCGACTACGGGCTGGGAGCGCTCCCAGGCCCCAACGTAGCGAACCAACCACAGTCTGTGAACCCCCTCAAACCGCGTGAGTCGTACGTCCGGCTCTCGTGAGTCCTACGTTCACGACCCCTGAGTTCAACACTCGCGTCACCGGTAGTACCCCTCCACCGGCACGGTCGCCTCCTCGCGCAACGCCGGTCCCTCCTGCGGCACGGGTGGGAAGCCGCCGCCCGGCTTCAGCGCGTTCAGCTGCTCGGTCGACAACGCGAACACCACACGGCCCAGGCCGGACCGCTCGATCGCGCCCACGCACATCCCGCACGGCTGGCAGCTGGTGAACATCGTCGTCCCCGCCGCGACCTCCGGCGTGAGCGACCGCGCCGCCCACCGCGCCAGCTTCAGCTCCGGGTGCGCGGTGATGTCGTCGTCCGTCACGCTGGTGTTGCGCTCCTCCCGCAACACCGCGCCGTCCGGCCCGACCAACAACGACCCGAACGGCGGGTTGCCCGACGCACGCGCCTCCGCCGCCAGCTCGATCGCCCTGTGCAAGCTCATCCGAACTCCTTCCGCACGGTGGCCAGCGCCTGCCACGCCACCTCCGGGTGCAACGTCTCCTGGGGATCGCCGACGAACGGGTCCAGCACCACCGCCCGCACCCCGGCCGAACGCAGGTCCGCCAGGTCGCCCACGACCTGCCCGACCGTCCCCTCGCCCAACCGCCGCTCCGGCCCGGTCACCTCCGACGACGTCATCCGCAGCAGGATCCGCGGCGCCAACGCGGGCGCCGGCCGGCCTTCCTCCGCCGCCAGGGCCGCCAACCGCCCCGCCCCCTCGCGGAACGCCGCCGGCGTGAGGCGCAGCCCGTGCCACGCGTCCCCGAGCCGCACGGCCCGCCGCAACGCCGCGTCCGAGTGCCCGCCGACCCAGATCGGGATCGACCCGGCCCGGTAGTCCGACTCGTCCCGCCACGCCGCCCGCACCACCCGCAACGCCTCGTCGGCCAGCCGGCCGCGGTCGGCGAAGCGGACGCCCAGCGCGTCGTACTCCTGCCGCGCCCACCCGACGCCGACCCCGAGCACGAACCGACCGCCGGACACCTCCGCCAGGTTCGCCGCCATCCGCGCCACCAGCAACGGGTGCCGGTACGGCAGCACCACCACGGTCGTGCCGAGCCGGATCCGCGACGTCACCCCGGCCAGCCACGCCAACGCGGTGAACGGCTCGTAGAACGGGGCCGGGTACTGCTGCGCCACGTCCGGCGTCACCACCACGTGGTCGGACACCATCAACAGGTCGAAGCCCAGGCCCTCGACCGTCTGCGCCCAGTCCCGCAGCACGTCCGGCGAGGTGCCCGGCCCGAAGTTCGGGACGTTCACACCGATCTGCACCGCACCAAGGCTAGGCGTCGGCCACCGCCGCCTGAAGAGACGATCCACGGTCCGCACCGACCTTCGCCGTGGATTCCCCGGTAAAGTGCCCGGATGACCGGGAACCTCGATCCGACCGACTGGGCCATCCTCGGCGAGCTGCAACGCGACGGCCGGATCGCGCTGAGCGAGCTGGGCCGCCGGGTCAACCTCAGCGCCTCGGCCACCACCGAACGCGTCCGCAGGCTGGAGTCCGCCGGCGTGATCACCGGCTACCGGGCCGAGGTGGACCTGGCCAAGGTCGGCTACGCGGTGCTGGCAGTCGTCCGCCTGAAGTACCCCGGCAACCGGCACGAGCCGCTGCACGCGCTCATCGCCGAACGCCCCGAGATCCTCGAGTGCCTGCGCACCACGGGCGACGACTGCTACACGCTCAAGGTCGCCGCGACCTCCATGCCGCACCTGGAACAGGTGGTCAACGACCTGACCGGGTTCGGCAGCACGACCACGAACATCGTCTACAGCCAGACCCTGCCGTACCGGGGCGTGTCGGCGACCTGACCCACCCCGGTCACGGCTACCGCCAGGCGACGGCCGGCGCGCACGTCGCCGGGTCGAGGTCGCGCGCGCCCGCGACGACCACCCCGTCGGGCCGCACCCAGCACTTCGTCGGGTCCCACTCGTTGCGCCACTCGCCGAGCAGCAGCCCCTGGGCGTCGTACGCGTGGACGACGCCCAGCCGGTCCCACCCGTCCGGCATCTCCCAGTCGGCCGGGTGCGCGATGCGGGCCACGAACGTGCCGTTGGCGATCCGGGCCTCCACCGACCGGCCGCCGTGCAGGTAGACGACCTTGGCGACCTCCCCGGTCACCCGGCCCACCGCCAGGTCGTACCCGGCCTCGCCCGCGTGCTCGGCCTTGCCGTGCGCGCCGCCGCTCGCGGAGGCGAACGCGTCGACCGCGAGCGGGCCGGGCAGCCACCCGGTGTCCCGGACCGTGCCCGAAGTGGCGTTGTACGGCATCACCGGCCCGTCGACGGTGCAGCCGACCTGCTCGTTCGCGGTGTAGAGCAGGGCGAACGCGCCGACCTCGTCGGTCACGTACTGGTACAGCACCGCCTTGCCCGGTCGCAGCGTGCTCTCCAGGCAGCCCCGCTCGATCTCGGCGACCCGTTCCGGGGACAACCCGGGGATGACGGGCCCGTCGCCCGCCGGCGGCGCGGACGACGTCGTGGTCGTCACGGTGGCGGCGGTGGCGGCGTCGTCTCCCGCCCCCTGCCACGGCGCGAGCGTCGCGACGAGCGCCACGACGGCCGCCGCGGCGACGCCGGCCGCGATCAGGGGCGCGAACCGGACGGCCCGGCGTCCGCCGGAGACCTCCTGTTCCAGCCGTGCCCGGATGTGCGCCCGGCGGTGGGGCGGCACGTCCCGGGTCGGGGGGAGTACGTGGTTCATCGGTCCTCCAGGGTGAGCGCGGGGACGGCGACGACCGACGCCGGGCCGAGCTTGCGCGCCAGCCCGGCCTTGGCCTTGCTGACCCTGGCCCGGACGCTCACCTCGGCGATGCCGAGCACCCCGGCGGCGTCGGCGTACGACACCCCGGACCACACGCACAGCGCGAGGGCTTCCCGCTGGTTGCGCGGCAGCTCCGCCACGGCGGCCAGCAGCCGTGCCATCCGCCGCTGGTCGTCGACCCGCTCGGCCACCTGGTCGGCGTGGTCGGGCACCGGGGTCTCGACCGGGGCCCGGCGGGACAGCCGCAGCCGCCGCGCCGCCGTCCGGCGGTCGCCGCGCACCACGTTCGTGGCCACGGCCAGCAGCCACGGCAGGGCCGAGTCGTGCTCCAGCCGCAGCCGGTCCCGCTTGCGCCAGGCCACCAGGAACGTGTTCTGGAGGTGGTCCTCGGCCGCGGCCCACGACGCGGTCAGCCGGAAGCAGTGGTTGTAGACCGCCTTGGCGTGCCGGTCGAACAGCGCGCCGAAGGCCGGTCCGCTCCCCGCCGCGGCCTGTGACCACAGGGTGCGGTCGTCGGGGTCATCGGTCGTCATGTCCTGCTCGTGCCCGCCGGACGGAGATGTGTTGCCTCCGGGGTCTCATGAACCTCCGGGGTCCCATGAACAAGGACCGCCGCCGGCAGGGTCGGCCTCGGCATTGAGACCTCCGGGGTGCGGACCAGAGCGCTCTGGTGTCACACCCGACCACGCCGGCGGCGGCCCTCGATCCCGTCAACGCCGCCGCCTGCGTTGCGGGACGACCTTCTGGGAACGTTCCCATACCCCAGAAGGTAACGTATCGGCAACAGGTCTGGCAAGCGCTTTCCCGCCGTCGGGTCAGGAGTGCGGGCAGGTGTCACGGTATTCCTCGATCAGCGTGCTGCGGCCCGGCGCGGGGCACAGGAACTGCTCGTAGCGGGTGTCGTCGTCGATGAACCGCTTGAGCCAGGCGATGCTGTACTTGGCGATGGTCGTGTTCGAGGTGTTGGGCGCGAAGTGGCTCGCGCCGTTCAGCTCCAGGTACGCCTTGTCCAGCGTGGACGGCAGGGAGGTGTAGAACGGCTCGGAGTGCGACGCCACCGGCGCGACCGAGTCGTCCTCCGCCCCGATGACCAGGGTGGGCGTCCGCACCGAGGACCAGGTCTTGGTCAGGTTCCAGGCGGTGAGCGGGATCGACGCCTGCAGGGTGGGCCGATCCTTCGTCGCCTCCAGCGCGCCGCCGCCGCCCATCGAGTGGCCCATCACGCCGAGCCGCGAGGCGTCGACGCGGGAGCGCACGGAGCTGCTGGTGGTCAGGTAGTCCAGCGCGGCGAGGAGCTGGTCGCCGCGGGACGACGGCTGGTCGTAGCGGGAGTTCGTGTCGATGATGAAGACCACGAAGCCCTGCGAGGCCAGGCGCGGTCCGAGCCAGGACAGGCTGGACTGCGAGGCCGTGTAGCCGGGTGCGACCGCGACCGCGCCGAACGTGCCCTCGGCGGTGCTGGTCGGGTAGTAGATGGTGCCGCCGCCGAAGCCGCGCACGCTCAGTGACGACACCGCGGTCTCGGCGGTGGCGAACGGGCCGCGGACGGCCTCGATGCTCGCCGTGGTCGGCGCCGGGCCGCGTTCGTAGGGGTTCTCGGCCGCCCACGCGATCGTGCCGGACAGGGTGAGGGCTGCCGTCGCGGCGATGACGAGCGCGCGGCGGGACAGGGGATGCCTCAGGGACATGGTTGTGCTCTTCCCAGGGTGGCAAGGACTTGGCGGAGAGAGTCCTGAGTGGACCGTGCTTACCGCGGCCGAGTCTGGCGCACTACCTACTCCAGAGTCAAGTAAGTGTCTCGACACGCTCCGTAGTGTGAAAACAATTCACGTCGCCGGGTACCGGGAACCGGGTCGGGGACCGGAACTCCTACCTGCGAGGAAGCGCTCCCACAGAGGTCTTGACCGCGATCCGCGGGGTAACGAAGATCGGCGCGACAGTGCCGTCGCCCCGCTGACGAACGGAACCTCCGATGTCCCGCAGACACCTGAGCGCCGCGGTGGCCGCGGTGCTCGCCGCCGGTCTCGTCACCGGCGGCGCCACCGCCGCACCGGGGCCGGGCCCGCGCCAACCGGTCGTCGGCGAGCCGCGCACCGAGCACGGCTGCGCCCGGATCGAGGACCGCCTCCCCGAGCTGTCCCAGTGGCCGAGGGTCGACAGCCGGGTCGACTCCACCCCGGCCGACGAGCGGCGGATCCGCGGGATCCTCGACGGCATGACGCTGGCCGAGAAGGTCGGCCAGATGACCCAGCCCGAGATCGCCGCCATCACCCCCGACGAGGTGCGCGAGTACGGCATCGGCTCGGTGCTCAACGGCGGCGGGTCGTGGCCCGGCCGGGACAAGCACGCCGCGCCCGAGGCGTGGCTGGCCCTCGCCGACGCCTATTGGGACGCGTCCAGGGCCAGTCGCACGCGGGTGCCCGTGATCTGGGGCATCGACGCCGTGCACGGCAACAACAACGTCTACGGCGCGACGATCTTCCCGCACAACATCGGCCTGGGCGCCGCGCACGACCCGTGCCTGGTCCGGGACATCGGCGAGGCGACCGCCGAGCAGATCCGCGCCACCGGCCAGGACTGGGCGTTCGCGCCCACGCTGGCCGTGCCGCTGGACGACCGGTGGGGCCGCACGTACGAGGGCTTCTCGGAGGACCCCCGCATCACCCGCGCCTACGGCTACGAGGCCACCATCGGCCTGCAGGGCAAGGGCAAGCGCCGGGTGGGCGTGCTGGCCACGGCCAAGCACTTCATCGGCGACGGCGGCACGATCGGCGGCAAGGACCAGGGCGTCAACCCGTCGTCCGAGGCGGAGATGATCAACGTGCACGGCCAGGGCTACTACGGCGCGCTCGCGGCCGGCGCCCAGACCGTGATGGTGTCGTTCAACAGCTGGACCAACGAGGAGCTGGGCATCGACGAGGGCAAGCTGCACGGCAGCAGGCTCGCGGTGAACGACATCCTCAAGGGGAAGATGGGCTTCGACGGCCTGGTGGTGTCGGACTGGAACGGCATCGGCCAGGTCCCCGGCTGCACCAACGCGAGCTGCCCCCAGGCGATCAACGCGGGCATCGACGTGGTGATGGTGCCCAACGACTGGAAGGCGTTCATCGCCAACACGATCGCCCAGGTCGAGGACGGCCGGATCCCGATGTCCCGCATCGACGACGCGGTGACCCGCATCCTGCGCGTCAAGCTCCGCGCGGGCGTGCTGGACGGCGAGAAGCCCTCGCGGCGCCACCACGCCGGGTCGGCCGACGCGCTGGAGGCCCGCGAGCTAGCCCGCGAGGCCGTGCGCAAGTCCCAGGTGCTGCTCAAGAACGACAACCGGGTGCTGCCGCTCAGCCCGCGGTCGAAGGTGCTGGTCGTCGGCAAGAGCGCGGACAGCCTGCAGAACCAGACCGGCGGCTGGACGCTCACCTGGCAGGGCACCGGCAACACCAACGCCGACTTCCCCCACGGCACCACGATCCTCGGCGGGCTCAAGGAGGTCCTCGGCGAGCGGAACGTGGTGTTCAGCGAGAACGGCGACGTCGACCCGACCGGGTTCGACGCGGTCGTCGCGGTGATCGGCGAGACGCCGTACGCGGAGGGCGTCGGCGACCTCGGCAAGCGCTCGCTGGAGGCGGCGAAGCTGTACCCGAACGACCTGGCCGTGCTGGACAAGGTCAGCGGCAAGGGCACGCCGGTCGTCACGGTGTACGTGTCGGGCCGCCCGCTGCACGTGAACAAGGAGCTGAACCGCTCGGACGCGTTCGTGGCGGCGTGGCTGCCCGGCACCGAGGGCGGCGGCGTGGCCGACCTGCTGGTCCGCGGCCGGCACGCGTACCCCGGCTACACCGGCAAGCTGTCGTTCTCGTGGCCGCGCAGCGCCTGCCAGACGCCGTTGGACGCGGGCGGCGACCCGCTGTTCAAGGCCGGGTACGGCCTGAAGAGCCGGCAGACCGGGAACGTCGGCGTGCTGGACGAGACCTCGCCCGAGTTCGGCTGCTCCGGCAACGGCGGTGGCGGCACCGCGACCGAGGACCTGGAGCTGCACGTCCGGACCGACGTCGCGCCGTACCGCAGCTACATCGGGTCGCCGGACAACTGGGGCGGCACGGAGCTGGGCCCGGACGGCGAGGCGGCGCACGGCTCGATCACCGTCGTGCCCGCGGACGTGAACGTGCAGGGCGACGCGATGAAGACGACGTGGACCGGCACCGGGCCCGGCCAGGTCTACCTGCAGAACCCGGCGGGCGGCACGGACCTGCGCGGGTACCTCAACGCCGACGCGGCGCTGGTGTTCGACGTGATCGTGCACCAGGCCCCGGCCGCGCGGACCGTGGTGAGCACGCACTGCCAGTACCCGTGCTTCGCCGAGGTCGACGCGACCGGCCTGTTCGGCGGGCTGCCGGCGGGCGCGAAGTCGACGGTGAAGATCCCGATCTCCTGCTTCGCGCAGGGCGGGCTGGACCTGGAGAACGTCAACACGCCGTTCCTGGTCTACACGGAGGGCGCGTTCCAGGCGTCGTTCGCGAACGTGCGGTGGGTGCCGAAGGCCGCTTCGGACCCCGACGCGAAGACGTGCGCCGAACTGACGTGACGTGAGCAGGGGGTGCGGACGCGTCCGCACCCCCCTGTCTCAGTACCCCACGGTGAAGCGCCGGCGGCGGTGCCGGGGCGTCTCCGCCTCGTCCAGCAACGCCACCGCCAGGTCCTCCAGCGAGATGGCGGACCCGACCTGCTCGTCACCGCCGACCCGGAACACCCCGGTCCGCTCGCCCGGCTCCAGCACCGCGGGCGGGCTGAGGTAGGTCCAGTCGGCCGCGCGGTCGGCCAGGCACACCGCCAACTGCTCGGCGCACGCCCGCGCGATCGGCTTCAACGCCTCCGGGAAGTCGGGCGCCTCCTCGACCGTGTGCCCGGCGGGCGTCACGAGCGTGGCCGCGCCGCCCACGGCCAGCAGCCGCACGCCGGTCCGCGCCACGCCGGCCAGCAGCGCCCGCGTCGCCTCGACCAGCTCGTCCTCCCGGCCGTCCACCGGTCGGGTCGCGCTGACGACCAGGTCGCGGCCGGCGCTGAGCCGCACCACGTCCGCGACGACCCGGGCGTCACCCACCTCGCCGCCCGAACCGGGTCGGCGGCTGACGGGCGTCACGTCGTGACCGCGTCGCCGGGCCTCCGCCACCACCCGGCGGCCGACGCTACCGAACGCTCCGAACACCGTGATCCGCACGGCTCTCCCCCTTCTCTCGCACGGTCGTCGTCCGCTGTGCCACCACGAGCGCGCCGAGCACGACCGCCGCGCCGAGCACCTGCCACGCGGTCAGCTCCTGGTCCAGCGCGAGCCACCCGACGAGCGTCGCCACCACCGGGCTGAGCAGGCCGAGGAACGTGACCTGCGTGGCCGGCAGCACCCGGATCCCGCGGAACCACAGGGCGTAGGTGAGCGCGCCGCCGATGAGGCCGAGGTAGGCGAAGCCGCCGACGTTCGCCGCGGTGATCGCCGGTGGCAGGCCCTCGACCAGCAGCGTCACCGGCAGCAGCACCAGTCCGCCCGCCACGAGCTGCCACCCGGTGACGGCCAGCAGCGGGGCGGGGGCGGTCCAGCGCTTGCTCAGCACGACCCCGGCCGCCATCACCACCGCGCCGCCCAGCGCGGCGGCCACCCCCACCGCGTCCAGCCGGGCATCGGCCCGCAAGACCAGCAAGGCGACGCCGACGACGCCCGCGATCCCGGCCAGCGCCGCCCTCGTCGTCATCCGCTGCCCGAGCAGCAGGGCCGCGAGCCCGAGGACCACCAGCGGCTGCACCGCGCCGACGGTCGCCGCCACACCGCCCGGCAGCCGGTACGCGGCCAGGAACAGCAGCGGCAGGAACACGCCGATGTTGAGCGTGCCCAGGACGAGCGAACGCCACCACCAGTCCCCGCTCGGCGCCCGTCGCGTGACCGCGACCAGCAGCAACCCGGCCGGCAACGCCCGCAGCAGGCCGGCCAGCAGCGGCCGGTCCGGGGGCAGGTACTCGGTGGTGGCGTAGTAGGTCGTGCCCCACACGGCTGGGGCCAACGCGGTCACCCATTTGCTTAGCACTAAGACAAAGTATCTCACCGCTAAGGTATCCGTCGGGTGAGTTAGCTCACCGCTAAGCTAGTTCGATGGCAGATCACGTCGACCTGGTGCTCGGCCAGTGGCACGCGCGCCGCCCCGACCTCGACGTCTCGCCGATGGCGGTGATCGGCCGGCTCAGCCGCCTCGCCCGCCTGGTGGACGGCGAGCTGGGCAGGACGTTCGCCGCGCACGGCCTGGACCGGGCGTCGTTCGACGTCCTGGCCACCCTGCGCCGCAGCGCGCCGCCGCACCGGCTCACGCCGACCGAGCTGATGCGCGCCTCGATGGTCACCTCGGGCGCGGTGACGCAACGGCTCGACCGCCTCGAAGCGCGGGGTCTCGTCGCCCGGACCCCGAACGAGCACGACGGGCGCGGGGTCGTCGTGTCGCTCACCGAGGCCGGGTTCGAGCTGATCGACCGGGTGCTGCCCGACCACCTCGCCACGGAGGACCGGGTGCTCGGCGCGTTGTCGGCGTGGGAGCGGGAGGCGTTGGCGGACACCTTGAAGCGGTTGCTGGAATCCCTCGGCGACAGCTGACCGGCCGGAGACCTCCACTGCGCGTGCGCGGGCAATCCCACTCGGCCGCTTGCCGCGGTCGGTCGCGTTGCCCGCGCCCGCTCCTGCCGACTCCTCCCGATCCCCGCGTAAGGCGAACACCGCCGTTCTGCGGAAAACGTGAGGGATCCCGGGGATCCCGCCCGTCCCGCGCGATCCCGGCGCGGTGCGGGAAAAGCGACTTTACCCGACCGAGATCCGGAGTTGACCGACGCGAAGGCGACCCGACCGGGATCCGCCGCGCGCACCGGTCGCCCCACTCCCCGGAACCGGGTCGGACGCCGACTACCGCACCGTGCGGAGGTCACCTGGGCGGGGCCAACGCCTTCGTCCCCACGAAGGGTCGGCGCGATTGCCGAGGTAGGACCGGGTGTTCGCGGTCCGACGACCCCGACCCGGCGCCGGGCACGAATGCGCTGGTCCGCGCGCTGTCGGGGGAAAGTGCGGAATTGTTCCCGCGGATTGTGACGGTGCGTGTTCGCGATTCACACGTCCGGTCGAGTGTTGGCCAGTGGGGGGTGGGTAAACTGCCGCGAATCCGCAATATCACAGCAAGGCAACGGGGATGTCGATCCCAAGTCAGAGACAAGCGGCCACGCCGCCACCCGAACGCGCACGCGAACTGCTGGCACGGAAGTGGTCGTACCTGCTGAGCGCGGCCGTCGTCGTCGCGCTGAGCCGTGCCGACCTCGACCGCGAGACGCGCGCACGGCTCGCCGAGCTGTGCGACGCGGTGCACGCCGAAGCGGCGCACGAGCCGCCGACCAGGCCGGCGGAGCAGATCGGCGAGGAGCTCGTCGCGCTCGGGTACGTCACCGAGGACGGCTTGCGGCTCACCCTCGACGTGCTCGGCAAGGGGCTGCTCGGGTTGCCCGAGTTCCGGCCCGTCGAGCGGTACGCGCAGCCGATCGTGACCGTGCTCGGCGCGTTGTCGGCCGGGTTCCTGGCGGCGAGCCGGCGCGCGGTGTTCGAGCAGCAGGAGGACGTGCAGCTCTCGCTGCTCAAGGCGGTCCGCGACGCCCAGTGGAACCTCCGGGAGAGCGAGGCGCGGTTCGAGGAGGTCGCCACGTCGTCCGCCAGCGGGATCCTGGTGGTCGACCTGGACGGGCGGATCGTGCGGGCCAACGCGGCGATCGGCGACATCCTCGGGTACACGACGGAGGAGCTGGCCGGGTTCGCCCTGCCGGAGCTGGTGCACCCGGACTCGGTCCGCGTGCTGGACGAGGCCCTGCGGGCGCTGCTGGACGGCAGGCACGAACGGGTCAGGCAACCGCAGCGCCTGCTGCGCAAGGACGGCGACGTCGCGCGGATCTCGTTGACGGTCTCGCTGCTGCGCGGCGCGGACGACCAGCCGGTGCACTTCGTCGCCGTGATCGAGGACGGCACCGAGCTGATGCTGCTCCAGTCCGAGCTGCACCGGCAGGCGCTGCACGACGTGTCGACCGGGCTGCCGAACCGGCAGTTCTTCACCAGCCACCTGGAGGGCGCGTTGCGACGCGCCGACCCGGTGCGCGGCGTGTCCCTGTTCCACCTCGACCTCGACGCGTTCGGCATGGTCGGCAACAGCCTCGGCCGGCCGACCGGCGAACGGCTGCTCGTGCACGTCGCGCAGCGGCTGAAGGCCGTGATGGCGCGGGAGAAGGCGATGATCGCCCGGCTCGGCGACGACGAGTTCGCCATCCTGGTCGAGAACACCGCCACCACGCCCGACGTGGCGGCGACGGTGGCCGAGATCGACCGCGAGCTGTCGGAGCCGGTGTACCTGGAGGGGCGCGGCGTGGCCGTGTCGGTGAGCGTCGGCGTGGTGCGCCGGCCGCCGCCGGACTGGGAGCCGGCCGAGGTGATGCGGGCCGCGGAGCAGGCGTTGCGGCGGGCGAAGGCGGCCGGTCGCGGGCAGTGGGAGCTGTTCCACCCCGGGCAGGACGCGAAGGAGCGGTGGGTGGACGCGCTCGCCGTCGCCATGCCCGGCGCGTGGGAGCAGGGCGAGCTGGAGGTGCGCTACCAGCGGGTGGTGGGCCTGGCCGACGGCGCCCTGGCGGGCGTGACGGCGAAGCTGCACTGGGACCGCGGCGAGGACCCGGTCGACCACGAGCGGTGCACGGCGATGGCCGAGCGGACGGGCCTCATCCTGCCGCTGGGCGAGTGGCAGCTCGCGACCGCGTGCGGCCAGGTGTCGTGGTGGGGCCAGGGCTCCGGGTGGGCCGTGCCGCTGCACGTCGGGCTGACCAGGCACCAGTCGTGCGACGGCGACCTGGTCCGGCGGGTGCGCCGGGTGTTGGACGACACCGGGCTGCCCGCGTCGCAGCTGACGGTCGGCGTGCCGGTGCCCGCGCTGGCGGAGTTCGACGCGGTGGAGAACCTGACCGTGCTGGCCGAGCTGGGCGTCGGCACGGCGCTGGACGACTTCGCGCTCGGTCCGGACGACCTGGCGATGGCCTCGGAGCTGCCGGTCCGGTCGGTGCGCGTGGCGCGCCGGTTGGTCGGGCGGCAGGCGCGGGGCGGCGCGGACTACCTGGCCGACCTGGTGGCGCAGGCCCGGCAGGCGGGCGTGCAGGTGCTGGTCGACGGGGTGCAGACGGAGGAGCAGGTGCGGTGGTGGCACGCCGCGGGCGCGGTCGCCGGAACCGGTCCGCTCTTCGGCGAGCCGGTGCCGCCGGGCGACCTCCACCGGCCGGACGCCTGACCCCGGAGTCGCTGTCGCGGAACGGGGTGGAATCGGGTCTTCACACGCGGTTTCCTTACCGTTACAGTTCTGGGAGCGCTCCCAGTCCGGCTCCGGTCAACGACGACCGGGATCCGGACCGGCGCGGCAGGACCTGATCACCGTCGCCCCCGCCGTGAGGTCGGCCGACGCACCCGTGCGGCAGCGGGTCGCGGGCCGAGGCGTCCCGGCGGTGATCCCGCGGTGGGGGGGGGGGGGCGGGGGAGCGCCGCCCGCCACGAACCCCAACACCGCACAGCCCCTCGGTACACAGCACGCACACCAAAGCACCGCG
>NZ_JBHYXZ010000020.1:43612-59036 GCF_042752395.1 Actinosynnema sp. NPDC059335
GTTACCCGGGGGGCCGGGGGGCCCCCCCCCGCCCCGGCGCCACTACGACCCCGGGCACTCCCGGCGGGCCAGGTACGAGCCCACGCCGTCGAGGTACAGGGCGAGGCCGAAGCGGAAGTCCGCGTCCAGGTCGCTCTCGTCGTAGAGGGTTTCCTGGTCGAACACGCCCGCCTCCACGACCCGGCTGAGCGCGGGCATCCGCCGGGGGTCCACCACCAGCCGCAACGCCCGCGCGTACGACGCGCCGAACGCCTCCGGGTTCTCCCGGAAGCCCTCGGCCAGCTCGGCGGTCATCCGCATCTCGCCGTGCACGAACGTCAGCAGCCCCATCACCACGGCCACCTTCTCGTCCTCGTTCAGCGGCGTGTCGTCCAGCGCGGCCAGCGCGGCGTCGAACCAGGCGAGGTTGCGCGGCCCGACCGGCGGCCCCGACAGGGGGATCCGCGCGTACCAGGGGTGCTTGCGCAGCGCGGCGAGCACGCTGAACGACCACAGCGTCAGCCTGGCCCGCCAGTCGCCGTCGGCCGGCATGTCGGGCGGGTCGTCCAGCGCCGCGTCGGTCATCAGCTTGAGCAGGTCGTCCTTGCTCCTCACGTACCGGTACAACGCCATGGTCGAGTTGCCGAGCTGCTGCGCGACCCGGGCCATCGACACCGCGCCGAGGCCCTCGGCGTCGGCGACCTCGATCGCGGCCCGGGTGATCTCGGTGACCGACAGCGCGGGCTTGCGCCCCCTGCGGGGCGCCTCCCGCATCCCCCAGAGCAGCGCCACCTCCGGCGGCACGCCGTTCTCCTCGGTCATCCCCACCCTCTCGTCGCCGGGTCCAGTCTAGGGCTTCCGCGATTAACTGCGTATGAGCTACGCTTTATCGCGTACCTGATACGCATAAGGGGGACGTGATGATCGTCGAGGTGACCGGGCTGCGCAAGCGCTACGGGCCGACGCCGGTGCTGGACGGGATGGATTTGGAGGTCGCCGAGGGGTCGGTCTTCGCGTTGCTCGGTCCCAACGGCGCCGGCAAGACCACCACCGTCCGGATCCTGTCCACGCTGACGCGCCCGGACGCCGGCACGGTGCGGGTGGCCGGGTTCGACGTGGTCCGCGAACCGGCCCGGGTGCGCGGCGCGATCAGCCTGACCGGCCAGTACGCGGCCGTGGACGCGGAGCAGACGGGCCGCGAGAACCTCGTCATGGTCGGCCGGCTCCTGCACCTGGGCCGGTCCGGGGCGGCCGGCCGGGCCGACGCGCTGCTGGAGCGGTTCGACCTGGTCGACGCCGCCGACCGCCGGGTCAGGACCTACTCGGGCGGCATGCGGCGGCGGCTGGACCTCGCGATGAGCCTGGTCGGCACGCCGAAGGTCATCTTCCTGGACGAGCCGACCACCGGCCTGGACCCGGCCAGCCGCACGACCATGTGGGACGCCATCCGCGACCTCGTGCGCTCCGGCACCACGATCTTCCTCACCACCCAGTACCTGGAGGAGGCCGACCGCCTGGCGGACCGGATCATGGTGCTGGCCGGCGGCAAGGTCGCCGCCGAGGGCACCGCGGACGACCTCAAGGCGCGCGTCGGCGGCGACCGGCTCGACCTCGGCTTCGGCTCCGTCGCGGCGCTGGACGCCGCGGCCGCCCGGCTCGGCGGCTTCCCCGACCGCGACCGGCTCGTGCTCAGCGTCCCGTCCGACGGCACCGCCGCGCACCTGCACCACGTGCTGGACGACCTGCGGGCCGCCGCCGTGCCGCCGGACCGGGTCTCCTCGCACCGCCCGACCCTCGACGACGTCTTCCTCGCCCTGACCGCCCGTGA
Source organism: Actinosynnema sp. NPDC059335 (assembly GCF_042752395.1). Classification (NCBI taxonomy): domain Bacteria; kingdom Bacillati; phylum Actinomycetota; class Actinomycetes; order Pseudonocardiales; family Pseudonocardiaceae; genus Actinosynnema; species Actinosynnema sp. NPDC059335. The sequence goes on from NZ_JBHYXZ010000020.1 coordinate 45,420, forward strand.
AGGAGTGGCGGCATGAGCCACGCGATCGCCGACTCGATGACCATGATCGGCCGCAGCGTCCGGCTCGGCCGGCGCAACGTCGACACGCTGATCATGTCCATCGTCCTGCCGCTGATGATGATGGCCCTGTTCGTGTACGTGTTCGGCGGCGCGATCACCACCGGCACCGAGTACATCAACTACGTGGTGCCCGGCATCATCCTGCTGTGCACCGGCTACGGCGCCGCGTCCACCGCGATGTCCGTGGCCGACGACGTCAACGGCGGCATGATCGACCGCCTGCGCTCCCTGCCGATCCACGCTTCCGCCGTGCTCACCGGGCACGTCACGGCCAGCGTGGTCCGCAACGCCCTGTCGACCGCGATCGTGGTCGCCGCCGCCGTGGCCATGGGCTTCCGGCCGTCCGCGTCACCGGTCGAGTGGCTCGCCGCGACCGGGCTGCTCCTGCTCTACGTGCTGGCGCTGTCCTGGCTCGCGGCGGGGCTCGGCGCGGTGTCGAAGTCGGTCGAGTCGGCGAGCGCGTTGAGCTTCTTCATGCTGTTCCTGCCCTACCTGAGCAGCGCGTTCGTGCCGACCCACACCATGCCCGCGTTCCTGCGCGGCATCAGCGAGCACCAGCCGATCACGCCCATCATCGAGACCGTGCGCGGCCTGCTCACCGGCACCGCGATCGGCGACCGGGGGTGGCTCGCGCTCGCGTGGTCGGTCGGGCTGCTGGTCGTGTCGTTCGTCGTGGCGATCGCCCTCTACCGGCGGCGGGTGGACGACTGACCCGAGGCACGCGCTCCCCGGGCGGGGAGTGCACGCCGAACGCCGCGCTCCGACGGCGTTTCCGGGCTCACTCCTTCAGCCGGTGCACGACGACCAGCCCGCCGTGCAGCGGCAGGTGCCGGCGCTGGTCGTCCGTGGCCACGTACTCGTCCAGCACCGCGCCGATGCGGCGGTCGAGTTCGACCACGTCCTCCGGCGACAGGTGCAGCGCGAACCGCGCGTAGGTCCGCACGGACTCCGGCCCGGCCTCCGCCAGCTCCTCCTGGAACGCCTCCAGCGGCGCGGTGGTCCCGCCGCCGTCCACCAGCGGGCCGTCCAGCCACCACGAGACCCCGGTCGACCGGTACGGCTTCTCCAGCGCGCCGCTCGCCCCGGTGCGCACCTCGCCCGGCTCCAGGAACCCCGCCGCCGCCAACTGCCGCACGTGGTACAGCACGGTGCCGGGGTCGCGACCCAGCCGCTCGGCCAACTGCTTGTTGGTCAGCTCCTGCTGCGCGCACAGCCGCAGGATCCGCAGCCGCAACGGGTGGGCCAGCGCCTTCGTCTCCGCCACCGTCGCCGGACGCCGTCGCCGCTCAGCCATGGCGCCCAACTTATCCCACCGGTGGACGTCCACACCGATGGAGAAAACTCCACCGATGTGTCATCCTCCACCGGTGGCACCCCTGGGCACCCCCTTCCGCCGTCTGTGGACGTCGTCGGGCCTGTCGAACCTGGCCGACGGCGCGTTCAAGGTCGGGCTCCCGCTGGTCGCCGTCCAGACCACGCGCGAACCGACCCTGGTCGCGGGCCTGGTGTTCGCGCTGACGCTGCCCTGGCTGGTGTTCGCGCTCCCGGCCGGCGCGCTCACCGACCGCCTCGACCGCCGCCGCACCATGCTGTGGGCCAACGCGTGCCGGGCCGCCCTGCTGGCGCTCCTCGCCGGGGCGGCGGCGCTGGGCTGGGCGAACATCTGGCTGCTGTACGCCGTCGCGTTCGCCGCCGGCGTCGCCGAGACGCTCTACGACACCTCGGCCCAGTCCCTGCTGCCGCACCTGGTCGACCGGGACCGGCTGCCCCGGGCCAACTCCCGCCTGTTCGCCGTGGAGCTGACCGCGAACGAGTTCGTCGGGCCGCCCCTGGCCGGGCTCCTCGTCGCCGCGGGGGCGGTGGCCGCCTTCACCGCGCCCGCCGCGCTCTGGGTGGTCGCCCTCGTGGCGTTGTGGTCGGTCCGCGGCACGTTCAAGGTCGACCGCGAGCACCGCACCACGCTGCGCGCGGACATCGCCGAGGGGTTGCGCTTCCTGCTGCGGCACCGGTTGTTGCGCGCCCTCGCCGCCGTGGTGGGCGTGTTCAACATCGCGGGCACCGCGTCGGGCTCGGTGCTCGTCCTGCACGCGGTGGGTCCGGGCTCGGCGATGGGGCTGACCGGGCAGGTCTTCGGGCTGCTCCTCACCACCCCGGCCGTCGGCAGCCTGGTCGGCTCCCTCGCCGCGGAACGCGTGGTCGCCCGGCTCGGCCGCGCGCGGTCCCTGGCGGTCGGGTTCGTGGCCGGCTCGCTGCTCGTCGCGGCTCCGGCGGTCACCGCGAACCCGTACGCGGTCGCGGCGGCGTTCGCGGTCGCGGGCGCGGGCATCGCCGTGCTGAACGTGGTCGCGGTGTCGTTGCGGCAGCACGTCACGCCGGACCGCCTGCTCGGCCGGGTGAACAGCGCGTACCGCCTGGTCGCGTGGGGCACCATGCCGCTGGGCGCGGCGATCGGCGGCGCGGTCGCGCAGGCGTTCGGCGTGCGGGCGGTCTTCGCCGTGATGGCGGTGGTGTCGCTCCTGGCCCTGTGCGGCCTGACCGCCGTCACCGAGCGGAAGGTCGAGCGGGCCGTGGCCGCGTCAGCCCCGGCCTGAGGCGGCGTCGATCACCTCGTCCAGCACGTCCCGCGACCGGACCAGGTCGTCGATCAGCCGGTCGATGCGGGCCCGTTCGGCGGTGAGGTCGTGGACCAGCCGCGGCGTGGCGATCTCGGACGGACCGCCGTCCGCGTCCCGCATGCACGGCAGCATCGCCGCGATCTTCCTGCTGCTCAGGCCCGCGGCGAACAGCTCCTGGATGCGGATGACCCGGTCGACCGCCCGTTCGGGGTACTCCCGGTGGCCGCCGGCGGTGCGCTCGGAGGTCAGCAGCCCCTGCTGCTCGTAGTACCGCAGCGACCGCGCGCTCACCCCGGTGCGCTCGGCCAGCTCGCCGATCCGCATGTCCCCACCTCGCGTGAACCTGACACTGGTGTCACCTTCCACCGTAGCGCCGCGTGCAGTTGGATGTGCCGCGGGGAACGGGGGAATCCTGATGGTGGTCCGGATCCGCGGCCGCGCGTTGCCGCACGGCGAGCCGGTGGACCTCTACGCGGACGGCGACCGGTGGACCACCGACCCCGTCCCGGACGTCGAGCCGGTGGCCGAGGGCTGGCTGCTGCCGGGGCTGGTCGACGCGCACACCCACCCCGGAGCCGAGGCGCCGGGCGACCCGCTCGACCACGGACTGCTGCGCGAGCACCTCCGGCAGCACGTGGACGCCGGGGTGGCCGTGATCCGCGCGCCGGGCCTGGCCGACGAGCCGCCGCCGTGGTTCGGCGTGGACCCCGGGACGCCGCGGGCCTGGCACGCCGGGCCGTGGCTGGCGCAGCACGGCCAGTTCTTCGACGGCTGGGGCCGTCGCGCGGACCACGACCGGCTGCCCGCGATCGCGGCCGCGCAGGCGGGGCGCACGGGGTGGGCGAAGGTCATCGGCGACTGGGGCCCGACCGGCGACCCCGTGCCGCTCGCCGTGCTGACCGCCGTGGTGGAGGCGGTGCACGCGGTGGGCGGTCGGGTCGCCGTGCACACGCAGCAGGCGGCGGGCGGCGAGGCGGCGGTGCTGGCCGGGGCCGACTCGCTGGAGCACGGGATGCTGCTCGACCGCAGCCTGCTCGCGCGGATGGCGGAGCGGGGCACGGCGCTGACCCCGACGTTGTCCGTCCTGGAACGGACGGCGCCGGAAGTGCGCCGCCGCCCCGACAGCCCGGGCAAGCGGTGGTTCCTCCGCGGCGCCGAGTCCCACGCCGCCCTCGTCGCCGCCGCGGCCGAGGCGGGCGTCCGCGTGCTGGCCGGCACGGACTCCGTGCCGCACGGCCGGATCCTGGACGAGGTCCGGGCGCTGGCCGGCGCGGGCCTGCGCCCGCACGCCGCCCTCGCCGCCGCCTCCTGGGACGCCCGCGCCTACCTCGGCCTGCCGGGCCTGCAACCGGGCGCACCCGCCGACGCCGTCGTCTACGCCGAAGACCCGAGGACCGACCTGGACCAACTGGCTCACCCGACCGCCGTGATCCTCCGCGGCCGCCGCGTCCGCTGACCGCTGTGCCGCAAGGGATCCCTCGCGCCCGGCCCCCGCGCCCGACCGCTGCACGCGGCCCCCCGTGCCCGGCCGCCGCGCTCTACCCCCGGTGCCCCGTCCCCGCGGCTGCCACCGCGGCCCAGCCGCCGTGAGTGACCACCGCCGCGAGGGACCGTTGCGCTCGACGCCCGCCTCGGCCGGTCCACGGGTCCCGGGTCAGATCACGCCCAGGGCGAGCATGGCGTCGGCGACCTGGATGAAACCGGCGATGTTCGCGCCGGCCAGGTAGTTGCCGGGCTTGCCGTACAGGTCCGCCGTCTCCAGGCAGCGGTGGTGGATGCCGTGCATGATGTCCGCCAGCCGCCGCTCGGTGTGGTCGAAGCTCCACGAGTCCCGGGACGCGTTCTGCTGCATCTCCAGGGCGCTGGTGGCCACCCCGCCCGCGTTGGCCGCCTTGCCCGGGGCGAACAGGACGTCGGCCTCGGCGAACAGCCGGACGGCGTCCGGGGTGCACGGCATGTTGGCCCCCTCGGCCACGACCGCGCAGCCGTTGCGGACCAGCGTGGCGGCGTCCCGGCCGTTCAGCTCGTTCTGCGTGGCGCAGGGGAGGGCCACGTCGCAGGGGACGTCCCACACCGATCCGCCCTCGACGTACCGGGCCTCGGGTCGGGCCTGCGCGTAGTCGGAGATGCGGGCCCGGCTGCGCAGCTTGACGTCCTTGAGCAGGTCGAGGTCGATGCCCCGCTCGTCCACGACGTACCCGTTCGAGTCGGAGCAGGCGATCACCGTGCCGCCGAGCTGCCGGACCTTCTCCGCCGCGTAGATGGCGACGTTCCCGGACCCGGAGACGACCACCTTCTTGCCGTCGAACGAGTCGCCGCGCGTCTTGAGCATCTCCTCGGCGAAGAACACGGTGCCGTAACCGGTCGCCTCGGTCCTCACCTGCGAACCGCCCCAGGTCAGCCCCTTGCCGGTGAGCACACCGGACTCGTACCGGTTGGTGATGCGCTTGTACTGCCCGAACAGGTAGCCGATCTCCCGGCCGCCGACGCCGATGTCCCCGGCGGGCACGTCGGTGTGCTCGCCGATGTGCCGGTACAGCTCGGTCATGAACGCCTGGCAGAACCGCATGACCTCGCCGTCGGAGCGCCCCTTGGGGTCGAAGTCCGACCCGCCCTTGCCCCCGCCGATGGGCATGCCGGTCAGCGAGTTCTTGAAGATCTGCTCGAAGCCGAGGAACTTGACGATCCCCAGGTACACGGTCGGGTGGAACCGCAGGCCGCCCTTGTACGGCCCGAGGGCCGAGTTGAACTCCACCCGGAACCCGCGGTTGATCCGCACCGTCCCGGCGTCGTCCACCCACGGAACCCGGAAGATGATCTGCCGCTCCGGCTCGCACAACCGCCTGATCACCGCCGCGTCGGTGTACTCGGGGTGCTTGGCGACCACGGGACCGAGGCAGTCGAGGACCTCGCGCACCGCCTGGTGGAACTCGTCCTCACCGGGGTTGCGCCGCAGCACCTCGTCGTAGATGTCGCTCAGCTTCTCGTCCAGGATCGGCACGCGCGCACTCCTCATCGCCTGTCGCCGTCACGCGGGCGTAACCACCCGTTCACGGAGCATTCCACCTCATGCGGACTGCGATCGGGTGAACCGATCCGGTGAGTCCGGTCACTCGGGGTGAAGCGGACAAACCAACGGCCTGATCAGGAGGTGAAGCGGCGGCAACAGCGGGAGGGCGGTGTGCCCCGAGGGGTGTCCCAACCACTGGACGCGGCTCGTGCGGCGCTCTACAACGGTCCCAGCGCTACGCGTACCGGTGGCGGACGAGAGATTCGCCAGCGGGTCGAGGTGACGCTCGGGATCGACCGAAGGGCTGAAACCTTGGCCCGTATTTGACCGAAACACCCGTAGACGGCCGGTCCCAACCGGGACAGACGACGAAGGCCCTTGACCGGCGTATCCGCTGGTCAAGGGCCTTTCATGGTGGTGCCCCCGGCAGGATTCGAACCTGCGCACCCGCCTCCGGAGGGCGGTGCTCTATCCCCTGAGCTACGGGGGCCGCAGCTACGGGTGGAAGCTTAGCGCATGCCCGCGAGGCGATTTCACCCCCTACCCGCAAGGGTGGCGGGTAGGGGGTGAGCTGCGGTTTTCCGGTTGTCCGGCGGGTGTGGGCGGTGGTTCGGCCGAAGGTGGGCACGGTGGTGCACTACCCCGGTGCCGCCGGACGCGCGACCATCGCAGGTGATGGGCGCTCGCGTTGTGGTACCCGTCACGGTGGGCGGCGGTCCGCTCGGTGGGACGGTGCGGGCAGGGGTGGTGCCCGAAGTTGCATTCATGCGCATATGACTATATGTTCCGACTCATGGGTCACGGACACGGCCACGGAGTGTCGTCGGGGAGCGCCAAGCACCTCGGCCGACTGTGGGTCGCCTTCGCCATCGGCGCGGTCTTCATGGCGGCGGAGGGGGTTGTCGGCGTCCTCACCGGCTCGTTGGCCCTCATCTCCGACGCGGCCCACATGCTCACCGACGTCCTGGGCGTCGGCATGGCGTTGGCGGCGATCATGCTGGCCCGCCGGGCGCCCACGGGGGGCAGCCGCACGTTCGGCCTGTACCGGGCGGAGGTGTTGGCGGCGTTGGCCAACGCCGTGCTGCTGTTCGGTGTGGCCGGTTACGTCGTGTTCGAGGCCGTCGGCCGCTTCGGGAACCCGCCCGAGGTGCCCGGTCTGCCGGTCGTCCTCGTCTCGGCGGGCGGCCTGCTCGCCAACGTCGTCTCGTTCCTGATGCTCCGCGAGGGCGCGAAGGAGAGCATCAACGTCCGCGGCGCGTACCTCGAAGTCCTGGCGGACCTCATCGGGTCGGTCGGTGTGCTGATCAGCGGCGCGGTCACGCTGCTGTTCGGCTGGCGGTACGCCGACCCGATCATGGGTGTCGCGATCGGCCTGTTCGTCCTACCCCGCACGTACAAGCTCGCGGCGAGCGCGCTGCGCATCCTCTTCCAGCACGCGCCCGACCGCCTCGACGTCGCGGAGATGAAGTCCGACCTGGGCCGGCTGCCGGGCGTGGCCGAGGCGCACGACCTGCACGTGTGGACGCTCACCTCGGGCATGGAGGTCGCCTCCGCGCACCTCACCACCGCGGACGACGCCGACCCGGCCGAGGTGCTGCGCGCGGCCCAGGCGTTGCTGGCCCAGCGCTACCACATCGAGCACGCGACACTCCAGGTCGAACCAGGGGATTCCGCGCGCCGGTGCCGCGAAATCCCCTGGTGAGCGCCTACATCCTGGCGCACTGACCCGTCTTGGGCCCGCGCACCTGGTTCGCGACCCCGTTGTCCACCGGCGCCGGCTCGGCGCCCGTGCACGACAGCGGCCCGCCGACGGTGTTGCCGGCGACGAGCGTGCCGCCCTTGTTGTCCACCAGCCGCACCGGCCCGTCCACCGTCACTCGTTCCAGTGACACCTCACCGGACGTGCCGGTCACGTTCACCGGACCGCCGACCGACGTCTCCACCAGCACGACGGCCGCCGCGCCGGTGGCGGTCACCGGGCCGCCCAGCTCGCCGCCGAACACGTACAGCGACGCGCCCTCCGACACCGTCACCGGGCCCGTCACCGAAGCGCCGTCCACGCACGTCACGCCCGACCGCACGCGCAACGGCCCGGCGTGCTCGCCGGTCACCGACGCCGTGCACGTCACGTACGGCTCGGCCAGCAGCTCGACCTCGGCCACGGTCACCGAACCGGGGAACTCCAGCCGGTAGTGCTGGTAGTGCCCCGGCCGGGCGATCTTGAACGCCCGCGTCTGCTGCCGCCACGGGAACGCCTCGCCCGAGCGCTCGTCCGCGGTGAACCAGGTCTTCCCGTCGTAGGAGCCCTTGAGCACCCACGACGACGGGTCGCCCGCCGCCTTGCCCGAGGTGAGCGTGTAGAACGTGGCGCTCTCCTTCTTCGACGGCAGGTCCACCTGAAGCCACGACAGCGCGCCGGAGGTCTGCGAGGTGTTGTCCACGACGGCCGCCGGAGCGCCGGTCACGGTCCCGAGCAGCGTCACGTCGCGCAGCGGCGCGGGAGGCGCGGAACCAGTGGTCAACGACGGCGGCGCGGCGTCCGGACCGGTGGCCCAGCGCGACGGCGCGGACCCCATCTCGAAGTCCAGCACGCCGCCGCCCGCGATCTCCGCGTGCGGCAGGTGCGCCTTGTCCCACTTCTTGCCGTTGACCTTCAACGACTGCACGTAGACGTTCCCCGCCGAGTTCGCGGGCGCGTTGACCACGAGCGTGCGCCCGTTCTCCAGGTGCACGGTCAGCTTCTTGAACAGCGGCGACCCGATCGCGTACGAGTCGTTGCCCATCTGCAGCGGGTAGAAGCCCATCGCGCTGAACAGCCACCACGCCGACTGCTCGCCGTTGTCCTCGTCGCCGGGGTAGCCCTGGCCGATCTCGCTGCCCAGGTACAGCCGGGACAGGATCTCGCGCACCTTCTCCTGCGTCTTCCACGGCTGACCGGCGTAGTCGTACATGTACGCGATGTGGTGCGACACCTGGTTGGAGTGCCCGAGCTGACCCATCCGCACGTCGCGCGCCTCGGTCATCTCGTGGATCACGCCGCCGTACGAGCCGGGGAACTTCGCCGTCTCCGGCGTGGCGAAGAACTCGTCCAGCTTCTTCGCCAGCCCCTCCCGGCCGCCGTACAGGTTGGCCAGGCCCTGGCCGTCGTGCGGCACGGAGAACGCCATGTTCCAGCCGTCGGTCTCGGTGTAGTCGTGGCCCCACTCGCGCGGGTCGTACTCCTCCGGCGAGGCGCGCCACGCGCCGTCCGGGTTGCGGCCCTGGAAGAAGCCCGTGTTCGGGTCGAACATGTGGACGTAGTTCCGCGCGCGGTTGGCGAAGTACTCGTACGCCGCCTCGTACTGCGCGTCGCCGGTCCGCTCGTGCAGCGCCTTGGCCATGTTCGCGATGCCGTAGTCGTTGACGTAGCCCTCGATCGCCCACGACATGCCCTCGCCGGTGGCGGTGGACGTGTAGCCGGTGAAGATCGAGGTGTCCAGGCCCTTGCGGCCGACGCCCGCGTTCGGCGGCGCGACCGTCGCGTTCTTCACCGCCGCGTCGAACGCGGCCTTGGCGTCGGGCAGGTCGACGCCCTTCACGAACGCGTCCGCGAACGCCACGTCCGAGCTGGTGCCGGTCATCAGGTTCGCGTAACCGGGCGACGACCAGCGCGAGATCCACCCGCCGTCGCGGTACTGCTGCACGAACCCGTCCGCCAGTTCGGCCGCCTTCGTCGGCGTCAGCAGGCTGTACGCGGGCCACGTGGTCCGGTAGGTGTCCCAGAACCCGTTGTTGACGTAGATCTTGCCGTCCACGACCTTCGCCCCGGTCCGCGTCGGCGTGGACGCGCCGGCGGGCTGCACGGGGGAGGCGTACTGGTACCGGGGCGCGTCGGCGGTGCCGGTGTTCTCGAAGCCGGAGTTCGGGTACAGGTAAAGCCGGTAGAGGTTCGAGTAGAGCGTGGTGAGCTGGTCCTCCGTGGCCCCCTCCACCTCGACCACGCCGAGCACCCGGTCCCACGCCTGCTGCGCGCGGTCGCGGACCGACTCGAACGTGTCCGAAGGGGACACCTCCAGCTCCAGGTTGCGCCGCGCCTGGTCGACGCCGAGCAACGACGTCGCGATCTTCATCGTCACGGTCTTGTCGCCGGACGTGTCGAACCGGAAGTAGCCGGCCACGTTGTCCCGGCCCACGCCGGTCAGCCGGCCGGACCCCGTCACCGGCTTGTCCACGACGCCGTACACGAACAGCCTGGTCGCGCCGGTGGACAGGCCGCTCTTGACGTCCGAGAAGCCCGTCACCACACCGGTCGCCGGGTCCAGCGTGAGCCCACCGCCGTTGTTGACGTTGTCGAACACCAGGTTGGACGTGTCGTCCACGAACGTGAAGCGGAACACCGCCGCGTGGTCGGTCGGGGCGATCTCGGTGCGCATCCCGTTCTCGAACCGCACGCCGTAGTAGTGCGCCCGCGCGGTCTCGTTCTCGTGCTTGAACGGCAGCGCGCGCACGGCCCGGTCGGCGGTCGGCGTGCCGGTGGACGGCATCACCTGGAACGTCTGCCGGTCGCCCATCCACGGGCTCGGCTCGTGGCTCGCGGTGAACGCCTGCACCGTCGGCAGGTTGTCCCGGTTGTTGGTCTTGGCGTACTCGTAGAGCCAGCTGATCGAGCCCGCGTTCGTCATGGGCGACCAGAAGTTGAAGCCGTGCGGCACGGCGGTGGCCGGGAAGTTGTTGCCGCGCGAGAACGAACCGCTGGAGTTGGTGCCCCGGGTGGTCAGCACCCAGTCCGACGGGCGCGGGCGCTCGACCACGACGGGCGCGGACTTCACCGCGATGTCGTCCACCCAGCCGTTGAACCCGGCCGGACCCCCGGGGTTGTCGTAGGCCAGCAGGATCCGCTTGACCGTCTTGCCCGCGGCCACCGAGCCGATGACGGACGCCACGCGGTTCCACTGGTTGGTGTAGAGCGACTTCGCCGCGCCCTGGCCGCGCGGTGACAGCTCGAACCCGTGCTGGTCGCGCGCGCCCAGGTCGCTGAGGTAGGTGCCGTCGGCGAACGCGAGGTCCACCGAGACGAACGTGGCCGGGTAGTTCAGGTCGTCCGTGGTGAACGACGGGAAGATCAGGTAGGACAGCTCGGTGGTCGGCGTGACCGGGATGTCGACCTCGAAGACCTTGTTGTACGAGTAGCCGCGCCCCTCGGCGACGTGCGTCCCCTGGTACCGCAACGCCCGCACGCCGGTGAAGCCCGCGCCCGCCTTGGCGTTGTAGCCGCCGTTGGCGCCCTTGCCCGCAGTGGTGCGCATGTGTTGCGCGGGCGGCGTGGTGGAGCCGTCGGAGAACTGCACCTCGGCGAGCTGGACGAGGTCGACGCCGCCCGCGTTGGCGGTGATGTCGAGCTGGTAGTGCTTGAACGCCCCGGTGTTCGCGGTGTCGTAGGTCTTGGTCTGGAACCGCTCGGTGAAGACCTCGCCGGCGCGGGCGTCGACCGGCGTCCACGTGCTGCCGTCGTTGGAGCCGCGCAGGGTCCAGTCCTTCGGGTCGCGCTCGGGCGCGTCGTTGGCCGAGGACAGCGCGTAGCGCTTGACCGCGACCGGCTCGGCGAAGGTGAACCGCACCCAGCCGGTGCGGGTGAAGGTGAGCCACTTCGACGCCACGTTGCCGTCGACCAGGTTCTCCTTGACCTCGCCGGACCCGGTGTTCTCCGAGTTGGCGGCCACGTCGACCACACGGTCGGTGACGTTGCCGGGGATGCCGGTGGAGTCCGAGCCGTTGACGCCGGACGTCCTCGGCGTGCCGTCCGGGCCCGTCTCGACGGTGTTCACCCACGTCGGCTGGGGCTGCCCGTCCTCGAACGAGGTGGCGAAGAGCGTCTCGCTCACGGCTGGCTCCCCCGGTGCGGCGGTCGCGGACGACCAGCCTCCCACGCTCCCCACCGCGAGTGCGATGGTCGAGACCACCGCCAGCGATCTCCTGACCCGCATGTGCCCCATTGCGCACGCCTTTCACCCGGACAACCCGATCTTTAGCGAAGCAAAGGGGTAGCTGACATCGTTGTCAAGTGGGGTCGGGAATCTTGTCCGCAGACCTGTCCGGGTGCTGCTCCGGGCGATCTACACTCACTCGCTGTGACGGCCCGGAACCCGCCCCCGGTGGGCACCCCCGCGGGGATGCGCGTGCTGAACCAGCGCGCGGTGCTCGACCGGCTGCGGGACGGCGGTCCGGCGACCAGGCCGCAGATCGCCCGGGACACCGGGTTGTCCAAGCCGACCGTGGGCCAGGCGCTGCTCGACCTGGAGCAGCACGGCCTGGTCCGGCCCATCGGCCGCACGTCGGCCGGGCCGGGCCGGTCGGCCGTGGTCTACGAGCCGAACCCCGCCGCCGGGCACGTGCTGGGGGTGGACATCGGCGGGCAGCGGATCCGGGCGGCGGTGGCGGACCTGGCCGGCTCGGTGATCGCGCGGGTGGACGAGCGCAACCGGTGCCGGTCGGCGACGGCGCTGGTCCGCACGGTGCGGGAGCTGGCGGAGCGGACCGCGGCCGACGCCGGGCTGTCGCTGGACGACATGGTGGTCAAGGTGGTCGGCACGCCCGGCGTGCCCGACCCGCGCGACCGGACCCTGCACCACGCGCCGAACCTGCCCGGCTGGGAGCGGCCCGGCCTGCTGGACGACCTGGAGGCCGCCCTCGGTGCGGACCTGGTGGTGGAGAACGACGCCAACCTGGCCGCCGTGGGGGAGCAGGCCCAGGGCGCGGCGCGGGGCGCGGACGTGTTCGTGTGCGTCACCGTCGGCACCGGGATCGGCATGGGGATCGTGGTGGACGGCCGGCTGTTCCGCGGCGCGCACGGCGCGGCGGGCGAGGTCGGGTACCTGCCCTACACCGGCCAGTCCGAGGAGGACGGACGGCAGCGCGGCCAGGTCGAGGCGGCCGCGGCGGCGGAGTCCGTGGTGGCGCTGGCGAAGCAGCGCGGCCTGCCCGCGCGGTCGGCGCGCGACGTGTTCGCCGCCGCGAAGGCCGGTGACGGGCGGGCGCTGCTGGCCGTGCGCGACGAGGCCGAGCGGCTGGCGTTCGTGGTCGCGTCGGTGGTGGCGGTGGTCGACCCCGAGCTGGTGGTGCTCGGCGGCGGCATCGGCAGCAACACCGACCTGTTGCAGGAGCCCCTGGAGGCCGCGCTGCGGCGGATGACGCCGCTCGTGCCGCGGATCGTGGCGGGGGAGCTGGGCGACGCCGCGGTGCTCGGCGGCGCGATCGAGATCGGGTTGCGGTCGGCGCGCGAGCTGGTGTTCGACCGTCGCGGCACGTGACGCAGCGACCAGTAGTCGAGCGACTCTCACCTGCTGATTCACTCGAAAGTCGTAGGAGCGAACTCGCCGGTAAGGACGTAGCGTGACCGTACCTCCTCCTGGAGGGTGTGTGTCCTTTCGCAGTGAGAAGGGGAGTCGAGAGGGGAGTACGGGGGACGTGGTCCCCTTTCGACCGTGGCACGGGGCAGGTGCCGCGCCCGCAAACACCTGCCCCGTGTAACACACATGGGTGCAACTCGCCTGGGCGCGCCGGCAGGTGGCCGAGGTAGCCGTCGAACCGGGGTGGGCTGTCGGTGGTGAAGTCGACCGCCTGGGCGCAGGCGTGGTCACGCTTCCGGCTCTCGCCGTGGTACGGGTGCGCCGTCCGGGCCCACCGCCCGGCCGTGCACGGACTCGCCGCTGCCCGCCCGCTCGTCCGCGACCGCGCTCGTGCCGGTGGTCGGCAGCGCCAGTGCGGTGAACAGGACCATTGATCGCCTGATTCGCGCGCACATTGCCCCTGGGGCGATCGCCATTGACGGGAATCCGAGATGAATGCGCGGCGTGAATGCCGCCAGGGGCTGGTTGGGCCGCCGGGGGTGTTGGGGGGGGCGGTGCGCCGGCGCCGCGTTCGCGGGGGCTGGGGGCGGCCCCCGGCCCGGTGTGT
>NZ_JBHYXZ010000020.1:59046-77800 GCF_042752395.1 Actinosynnema sp. NPDC059335
CCGACCTATCGCCGCGCGAGACAGCCCCCCCCCCGAGCCCCCCCCGCGCCCAAACCGGCAGGCGGAAGTCACCCCGTCAGGCGATCAGGGTGCAGGGCGCGCCCACGCGCTCGAACGTGGAGCCGCCGATGTGCCGCCAGCTCGTCGCGCAGATGTAGCCGCCCGCCTGCACGGCCACGTTGCCGTAGTAACGGGTGAAGCTGCCCTGGTTCTGCGTCGGGCCGGTGACCCCGCCGATCTCGTGGAACCCCCAGTAGGTGCCGCAGGTGTTCGACGCCGTGGCGTAGTTGATGTAACGCGTGCTGCCGCTCGACGTGTATTCCACGAACAGGTAGGTGCAGCCGTTGCTGCTGCCGTTGCTGGCCAGTGCGGTCGGCTGCGCGACGAACAACAGGCCGGCCGCCGCCACGACAGCGGCGAGCGCGGACGCGATGCGCTTGATCATTCATTCTCCTCGCGACGTGGAGCCCACGAAGAAAAGGCCCCCGAACCTGACCCGCGGTCAGGGGCGCGGCGATGCCGTGCCGAGGTCGAAAGGTAGTGACCGGGAAGATGCCGGCGCACGCGGAAAACAACGCTTCAACGTTGAACTACCCGAACAGCGCAAGACCGGGAATGTGTCACCCGGTCAGGGGATTCAGCTCGGGAGGGGAGCCGCGCCGCGTTCGGCCAGCAGCTCCTTCATGTACGTGCTCTCGCTCGTCTGGGACTTGAGCATGTTGTCCGCGAGCGTGCGCACGACCGACTCGCCGGCGTGCGCGGCGGCGTACTCCGCCATGGGCGCGCCGCCCTGGTGGTGGCGCAGCATCAGCTGGAGGAAGTACACGTCGAACTCGATGCCGGTGAGCGACCGCAGCTTGTTCAGCTCCTGCGGCGTCGCCATGCCCGGCATCTCGGCGGCCCCGTCGCCCGACCCGGCCCCGGAGTGGCCCGGGTGGCCGTTCGTGCCGGACCGGGGCGTCATCCACCACATGTGCCTGCCGTCGGCCGACTGCTCGGGGTAGCCCCAGAGGAACAGCCAGCCCTTCATCCGGCCGACCTGCTCCAGCTGCGTCGAGGAGATGTCGAACGCGAGCTGCTTGACGGCCGGGTCGGCGGTCTTGTCGCGCGCGATGTTGGCCATCGTCACGCCCTGCAGGTGGTGGGCCGACATGTCCTGCGTGAACCCGACGTCGACGGAGTCGCGCGGCGGCGGCGCGGCGGTGTCGGAGCCGGGCAGCTTGATCAGCAGCCCGATGGCGGCGCCGAGCAGCAGGACCGCCACGACCGCGACCGCCACGACGACGGTCTTGGTCGCGGTACCCCCACCGGTGCCGGGGGTGGCGTCCTGCTGCTCGGTGTCGACCATGGGGTCAGCTGCCGGCCGTGGTGGTGGGGGCCGGCGTGTCGGCGCCGCTCGCGGGCGGCGCGGCGGAGGGGTCGCCGGTCGGCTCGGACGCGTCCGGGGTGCCGCCGTCCATCGGGATGGCGTCCGCGCCCGGGGCCTCCGCCACGAACGGCGGCGGGTTGGACACGTCGAAGCCGGTCGAGTCGCACGGCGCGCCGACCTCGGGGTAGGTGTACTGGTTGCGCCGCAGCGACTGGATGAACTGGTCGATGCGCTCGTCGTCGGCGCTCTCCAGCTTGAGCTGGTGGCCCCACGACTGCAGCGAGATCGGCTTGTCGAGGCCGGGGTACGGCGACAGCATCGTGAACGGCTTGCCCTCGGCGCGCGACTTCAGCTTCTCCAGCGCGTCACCGGTGACCTGGTCGGGGTTGTACGTGATCCAGACCGCGCCGTGCTCCAGCGGGTGCACCATGTTCTCGTTGCGCACGGCCTTGTCGTACACCGTGCCGGTGCAGTCGGCCCACACGTTGTCGTGCGGACCGCCGAAGGGCGGCGACTGGTCGTAGGCGACCCGCTGCGTGGCGTCGACGTGCCGGCCGGCCGAGTACTCGACCTTGACCACGCCTTCGATCTTGTCCGAGGGGTCCTTGTTCTCCTCGGAGGGAGTCCACTGGGCGAGCGCTTCCTCTTTCGCGTTCTGGTCGGCGATCTGGCTGTACGCGTACCCGAACACGGTGCCGGCCAGCGCCAGCACAGCCACCACCGCGATGATGGTGCCCCACGGCTTGGGCTTCTTGGCCACCACCGAGGAGCGCGCCGCCGCAACGCTGGAGCGCGCGGCCTTCGTCTTCTTGCCGCTGGTCATGTCCGCCTCAGTCTCGTCGTACCCCCATATCGCGGGCCAGTGTAGGGACACCGTGTCTGATCACCGTCAACTGCCCGTCACAGCGGGTGGTCACGCGCCGTGGCCGATCCCACTTCGCGGGACGCGCATCCCGGTCGAGACCAGCGGGAACGCTTCCCTAGACTTGTCGGGTGACTCCCGCTGCGCTCGCTGAACTGGTCCGTGCGACGGCCGTGGACGTGCTGTCCGCCCGCGGCCTCGATACCGCCGCCCTGCCCACAGCGGTCACGGTCGAGCGCCCCCGCAACCCCGAGCACGGCGACTACGCCACGAACCTCGCCCTCCAGACCGCCAAGAAGGTCGGCGTGCCGCCCCGCGACCTGGCCGGCTGGCTGGCCGAGGCGCTGACCGGCACCGACGCCATCTCCTCGGTCGAGGTGGCCGGTCCGGGCTTCCTGAACCTGCGGCTCGCCGCCGACGCCCAGGGCGCGATCGTGCGGGACGTGCTCAAGGCCGGCGAGGCGTACGGCCGCGGCGAGCAGCTCGCCGGCACGCGCATCAACCTGGAGTTCGTCTCGGCGAACCCCACCGGCCCCATCCACCTGGGCGGCACCCGCTGGGCCGCGGTCGGCGACGCGCTCGGCCGCATCCTCGCGGCGAACGGCGGCGAGGTCACCCGGGAGTACTACTTCAACGACGCGGGCGCGCAGATCGACCGGTTCGTCCGGTCCCTGATCGCCGCCGCGAAGGGCGAGCCCGCGCCGGAGGACGGCTACGCGGGCGGGTACGTGAGCGACATCGCCGCCGAGGTGCTGCGGCAGGAGCCCGGCGCGCTGAGCGCGGAGGACTCGCACGAGGTGTTCCGCCGCATCGGCGTCGGCCTCATGTTCGAGGAGATCAAGAAGGACCTGCACGACTTCGGCACGGACTTCGACGTCTTCTTCCACGAGGACTCGCTGCACAAGTCCGGCGCGGTCACCAAGGCCGTCGAGCAGCTCAAGGACTCCGGCGCGCTGTACTTCGAGAACGGCGCCTGGTGGCTGCGGTCCACCGAGTTCGGCGACGACAAGGACCGCGTGGTCATCAAGAGCGACGGCGACCCGGCGTACATCGCCGGTGACATCGCGTACCTGGTCGACAAGCGGTCGCGCGGCTTCGACCTCTGCATCTACATGCTCGGCGCGGACCACCACGGCTACATCGGCAGGCTGAAGGCCGCCGCGTCGGCGCTCGGCGACGACCCGGCGTCGGTCGAGGTGCTGATCGGCCAGATGGTGAACCTGGTCAGCGACGGCAAGCCGGTGCGGATGAGCAAGCGCGCGGGCACCGTGATCACCATGCAGGACCTGGTGGACGCGGTCGGCGTGGACGCCGCCCGGTACGCCATGACCCGCTCGTCGGTCGACTCGTCCCTGGACATCGACCTCGACCTGCTGCGCAAGCGCAGCAACGACAACCCCGTCTTCTACGTGCAGTACGCGCACGCCCGGCTGTCGTCCGTGCTGCGCAACGCCGCCGACCTGGGCGTCACGCCGGGCGACGCGGCAGACCTGCTCGTGCACGACCGCGAGGGCGACCTGATCCGCACCCTCGGCGAGTTCCCCCGCGTCGTGGCCACGGCCGGCGAGCTGCG
The DNA here is from genome assembly GCF_042752395.1 of Actinosynnema sp. NPDC059335. NCBI lineage: Bacteria > Bacillati > Actinomycetota > Actinomycetes > Pseudonocardiales > Pseudonocardiaceae > Actinosynnema > Actinosynnema sp. NPDC059335. Next base: position 62,851 of record NZ_JBHYXZ010000020.1, read on the forward strand.
CGAACCGCACCGCGTGGCGCGGTACCTGGAGGAGCTGGCCGGCACCTACCACCGGTTCCACGAGGCGTGCCGGGTGCTGCCGCGCGGCGACGAGGAGACGACCGAGCTGCACCGGGCCCGGCTGAGCCTGTGCGCGGCCACGCGCCAGGTGTTCGCCAACGGCCTCGCGCTGCTGGGCGTGACCGCGCCGGAGCGCATGTGATGCGCGCGCACCCGGCCGGTCCCCGGCACGCCGACGTCCTCGTCCCCGCCAACACGGCGGGCAACCGCCCCTCCACCGCGGCGGAGCTGGACGCGCTGCACCCGCAGGTGTGGCCGCGCAACGCCGAGCGCGCCGCCGACGGCGCGGTGCGCCTGGCGGGCGTGGACGTGCGCCAACTCGCCCAGGAGCACGGCACCCCGCTGTTCGTGATGGACGAGGCCGACTTCCGCTCGCGCTGCCGCGAGCACGCCGAGGCGTTCGGCGACCCGACCCGGGTCCACTACGCGTCCAAGGCGTTCCTGTCCGTCGCGGTGGCCCGGTGGGTCGCCGAGGAGGGCCTGAGCATCGACGTGGCCAGCGGCGGCGAGCTGGCCGTGGCGCTGCGCGCCCGGTTCCCGGCGGAGCGGATCGCGCTGCACGGCAACAACAAGTCCGTCGCCGAGCTGACCGCCGCGGTCGAGGCCGGGGTGGGCGCGGTCGTGCTGGACTCGTTCTACGAGATCGCCCGCCTGGACCAGATCGCCCGCGAGCGCGGCCGGGTGCAGCCGGTGATGATCCGGGTGACGGTGGGCGTCGAGGCGCACACGCACGAGTTCATCGCCACCGCGCACGAGGACCAGAAGTTCGGCTTCTCGCTGTCCTCCGGCGACGCGGCCGAGGCGGCCCGCCGGGTGCTCAAGTCGGAAGGGCTGCGGCTGGTCGGCCTGCACAGCCACATCGGCTCGCAGATCTTCGACGCCAGCGGGTTCGAGGTCGCCGCGCGCCGGGTCATCGGCCTGCTCGCCGACCTGCGCGACGAGCACGGCGACGCGCTGCTCGACCACGTGACCACCGTCGACCTGGGCGGCGGCCTCGGCATCGCCTACACCCCCGACGACGACCCGCCGCCGCCCGCCGAGCTGGCCAGGCAGCTGCAGAACATCGTGGCCAAGGAGTGCGAGCACGCCGAGCTGCCCGTGCCGAAGATCGCGGTCGAGCCGGGTCGCGCCATCGTCGGACCCGGCACGGTGACGCTGTACGAGGTGGGCACCATCAAGGACGTCCAGCTCGACGCGGGCGTGGTGCGCCGGTACGTGAGCGTGGACGGCGGCATGAGCGACAACATCCGCACCGCGCTCTACGACGCGGTCTACGACTGCAAGCTGGTCTCGCGGGCGGCCGGCGAGGACTCCCGGCCGGTGCTGTGCCGCGTCGTCGGCAAGCACTGCGAGTCCGGCGACGTGGTCGTGCGCGACTGCTGGCTGCCCGACGACCTCGCGCCCGGCGACCTGATCGCCGTGGCCGCGACCGGCGCGTACTGCTACTCCATGGCCAGCGGCTACAACCGGCTGCCCCGGCCCGCGCTCGCCGCGGTCGAGGGCGGGACGTCCCGGTTGCTGCTGCGCCGGGAGACCGAGGAAGACCTGTTCCGCCTGGAGGTATGAGAAGTGGCAAGCCACGAGGTCGAACCGATCAGGGTCGCGCTGCTGGGCTGCGGCACGGTCGGCACCGAGGTGGTCCGGCTGCTCACCGACCAGGCGGCCGACCTCACCGCGCGGGCGGGCGCGCCGGTCGAGCTGGCGGGCATCGCGGTGCGCAAGCCCAACAAGCACCGCGAGGTGCCGGCGGAGCTGCTCACCACCGACGCGGCGGCGCTCGTGTCGCGGCCCGGGGTGGACGTGGTCGTCGAGGTCATCGGCGGCATCGAGCCCGCGCGCACGCTGCTGCTCGACGCCCTGCGCAGGGGCAAGTCCGTGGTGACCGCGAACAAGGCGCTGCTGGCCGAGCACTCGGCCGAGCTGTTCGAGGCCGCCGACGCCTCCGGCGCCGACCTGTACTTCGAGGCGGCGGTGGCGGGCGCGATCCCGCTGCTGCGCCCGCTGCGCGAGTCGCTGGCGGGCGACCGCATCACCCGGGTGATGGGCATCGTCAACGGCACCACGAACTTCATCCTCTCGGGCATGGACTCGACCGGCGCGAGCTACGCCGAGACCCTGGAGGAGGCGACCCGGCTCGGGTACGCCGAGGCGGACCCGACGGCCGACGTGGACGGCTTCGACGCCGCGTCCAAGGCCGCGATCCTCGCCTCGCTCGCCTTCCACAGCCGGGTCACGGCCGCCGACGTGCACCGCGAGGGCATCGCGCAGGTCAGCGCCGCCGACATCGCCGCCGCCAAGGCCCTGGGCCGCACGGTGAAGCTGCTCGCGATCTGCGAGCGGGTGCCCCACGAGGACGGCGAGGGCATCTCGGTGCGGGTGCACCCGGCGATGATCCCGGCCTCCCACCCGCTGGCGAGCGTGCACGGCGCGTTCAACGCGGTGTTCGTGGAGGCCGACGCGGCCGGCGAGATGATGTTCTACGGCCAGGGCGCGGGCGGCGCGCCGACCGCGAGCGCGGTCCTCGGCGACCTGGTCGCGGTGGCCCGCAACCGGGTGCACCGCGGGCGCGGTCCGCGCGAGTCGGCCTACGCGGCGCTGCCCGTGCGGCCGATGGGGCAGACCCCGACGCGCTATCACATCAGCCTCGACGTCGCCGACCGGGCGGGCGTGTTGTCGCAGGTCGCTGCGGTGTTCGCGGAGCACGACGTGAGCATCGCGGCGGTGCGGCAGGAGGGTCGGGTCGACGACGCCAGCCTGGTGATCGTCACCCACGCCGCTACCGACGCGGCACTGCGGTCGACCGTGGACAAAATCGGCGGGCTGCCCGTGGTTCGGGAAGTGGTCAGCGTGATGCGGGTGGAAGGCGAAGAGAGTTGACGCACCAGGCGACCGTCGGCGGAGCCGACAATCCGACGACCGTTGGCGGAGCCGACAATCGGACGACCGTCGGCGGAGCCGGCAACCGGACGACCGTCGGCGGAGCCGGCAACCAGACGACCGCGCGACCGGGGTGGCCGGGCATCATCCACGCGTACGCGGACCGGATCGAACTCCCCGAGGGCGCCGAGGTCGTCACCCTCCACGAGGGCGGCACGCCGCTGGTGGCCGCCGAGCACCTGTCGGACCTGACCGGCTGCCGGGTCTACGTCAAGGTCGAGGGCGCGAACCCCACCGGCTCGTTCAAGGACCGCGGCATGACCGTGGCCATGACGCACGCCCTGGCCAGCGGCATCCGGGCGGTGATCTGCGCGTCCACCGGCAACACCTCCGCGAGCGCCGCCGCCTACGCGGCCAAGGCGGGCCTGACCGCCGCGGTGCTCGTGCCGCGCGGCAAGATCGCGCTGGGCAAGCTCGCCCAGGCCGTCGCGCACGGCGCGCGCATCCTGCAGATCGACGGCAACTTCGACGACTGCCTGGAGCTGGCCTCCAAGACGTCGACCGAGTACCCGATCACCCTGGTCAACTCGGTCAACCCGGTGCGCCTGATCGGCCAGAAGACCGCCGCGTGGGAGATCTGCGACGTGCTCGGCCGCGCGCCGGACGTGCACTGCCTGCCGGTCGGCAACGCGGGCAACATCACCGCCTACTGGCGCGGCTACTCCGACTACCACCGCGACGGCGTGATCGACGCCACGCCCCGCATGTTCGGGTTCCAGGCCGCGGGCTCCGCGCCGCTGGTGCTCGGCGAGCCGGTGGCGAACCCGGAGACGATCGCGACCGCCATCCGGGTGGGCAGCCCGGCGTCCTGGACGGGCGCGGTGGCCGCCAAGGAGGAGTCCGGCGGGCTGTTCGAGGCCGTGACGGACGAGAAGATCCTGGAGGCGTACCGGCTGCTGGCCTCGACCGAGGGCATCTTCGTCGAGCCCGCGTCCGCCACCAGCGTGGCGGGCCTGCTGGCCACCGCCGCCGACGGCCGGCTGCCGCGGGGCTCCACGGTCGTCTGCACGGTCACCGGGCACGGCCTGAAGGACCCCGACACGGCCCTGCTGGGCATGCCCGAGGTGGAGCCGGTCCCGGTGGACCCCGGCGCCGTGGCGACCGCCCTGGAGCTGGCGTGACGGCCCCGGCCGTCCGCGCCGTCCGCGTCACCGTCCCCGGGTCCACGGCGAACCTCGGCTCGGGGTTCGACGCGCTCGGCATGGCACTGGGCGTGCACGACGAGCTGGAGTTCGCCGTGACCGGCGGCGGCCTGGCGGTGGAGGTCTCCGGCGAGGGCGCGGCGGACGTGCCCACCGACGAGCGCCACCTGGTCGTGCGGGCGTTCCGGGCGGCGTGCGAGCTGGTCGGCCTCGACGTGCCCGGCCTGCGGCTGACGTGCCGCAACAGCATCCCGCACGCGCGCGGCCTCGGCTCGTCGGCGGCGGCGGTCGTGGCCGGCGTGGCGGCCGGTTTCGCCCTCGCCGGTCGCGGGACGGACACGAGCGCGTTGCAACTCGCCGCGGAGTTCGAGGGCCACGCCGACAACGCGGCGGCGGCCATGCTCGGCGGCGTGGTCATCGCGTGGACGCGCGGTGACCGCTACCGCGCGGTGCGCGTGGACCCGCACCCCGGCGTGTCGCCGGTCGTGCTGGTGCCCTCGGAGGAGTCGTCCACGCACACCACCCGCGGCCTGCTGCCGTCGAAGGTGCCGCACGAGGACGCCGCGTTCGCCGCGGGCCGGTCCGCGCTGGCCGTGCACGCCCTCGCCGCCGACCCGTCGCTGCTGCCGGAGGCGTTGGACGACCGGCTGCACGAGCCGTACCGGGAGCCCGCCTGGCCTGCGACGACGCGCCTGGTGCGGGCGTTGCGGGAGGCCGGGGTGGCGGCCGCGGTGTCCGGCGCGGGACCCACGGTCCTGGCCCTGCCACCCGACGGCGTGCTGCCGCCCGGGGTGGACCTGGCGGGGTTCGAGGCCCGGCGGGTGCCGGTCGACCTGGCCGGAGTGCGGGTTGCGCCACTCGGCTGAGTGATGCGACGCGCCGTGCCCCGGTTGTTGCACCCGGCCGGACCGGCGTCTACCCTCGGGGCCATCAGTCACCGCGCGCACGGGCGCCGGTGTGGTGCCCGGACGTTCGTTCCGGATCGCATTCCTCCAGTGACTTGGCTCTGTGCCGTACGGACGGGGCCGACGCTGGAAGGCACCCGCTCGCCGTGTGACCGAAAGTCCCGCACCGGAGGACTCCAGCTTTCGTGCGCGTTCCGCGCCGTCGCCAGGTCCGCCTGAACCGGGACGAAACTGCCGCGCCGCATTCCGTCGGACGGCAGGTCCGCTGGAGCGCGTAGGAGGCGCGCTCCGGTCAGGAAGGACATGTGTGACCAACACCGATGTACTGAGCAGCCAAGCTCCTGCTGCTCCCGACCCCGCTGCCAGTTCCGGAGCCGAGGAGAACGCTCTGACCACCCCTTCGAACGGCAGCGCCACGCCGCGCAAGCGCGCGGGCCTCTCTGGAATGGTGCTGGCCGAACTCCGTGAACTCGCAGGTCAGCTGGGCATCACCGGCACCGCCGGCCTCCGCAAGGGCGACCTGATCGCCGCCATCAAGGAGCGGCAGGGCGGCACCTCCGGTCGGGGCAGTGCCGCGACGCCGCCCAAGGCCGAGAAGAAGGCCGAGGCCCCCAAGGCGGTGGTCGGGAAGGCCCCCGTCGCGGAGCAGGCCGCCGAGGCCCCCGCGCCGGTGGAGAAGCCGACCCAGCAGCAGCTCGACGTGACCGACCGCCCCGTGGAGGAGGAGGGTGGCCGGCGGGGCAACCGCCGTCGCCGTTCCGCCAACCGCCCCGCGGGCAGCCCCGAGTCGCCGGCGGCCGACGGCCAGCAGGCCCAGCCGCAGGCCGAGCGGCCGCAGGTCGACACGCGGTCGGGCGATCGCGGCGACGGCCGCGACGGGCGTCAGGGCGACGGCCGCCAGGAGCGCGCCGAGCGGCCCGACCGGGGCGACCGGTCGGAGCGCTCCGAGCAGCGCGAACAGCGCCAGGACCGGGGCGACCGCGGCAACCGGGGCGACCGGGGCGGGCGTGACGACCGCGGCGACCGGGGTGGCCGCGACCGCGACCAGAACCGCAACCGGCAGCAGGGCCAGGACGACGGCGACGAGGAGGGCGGCCGTCGCGGTCGCCGCTTCCGCGACCGCCGCCGGCGCGGCGGCCGGGGCGACGACGGCGGTCCCGCCACCGACACCGAGGTGCGCGAGGACGACGTCCTGCTGCCCGTGGCCGGCATCCTCGACGTGCTGGAGAACTACGCGTTCGTCCGCACCTCGGGCTACCTGGCCGGGCCGAACGACGTCTACGTGTCGTTGTCGCTGGTCCGCAAGTACGGGCTGCGCCGGGGCGACGCCCTGATCGGCGCCGTGCGGCAGCCGCGCGACGGCGAGCAGCAGCGGCAGAAGTTCAACCCGCTGGTGCGCGTGGACAAGATCAACGGCCTCGACCCGGAGGAGTCCCGCAACCGGCCGGACTTCACCAAGCTGACGCCGCTGTACCCGAACGAGCGCCTGCGGCTGGAGACCGAGCCGCACATCCTCACCACGCGCGTCATCGACCTGGTGATGCCGATCGGCAAGGGCCAGCGCGCCCTGGTCGTGTCGCCGCCGAAGGCGGGCAAGACCTCGGTGCTCCAGGCGATCGCCAACGCGATCACCAAGAACAACCCCGAGTGCCACCTGATGGTGGTGCTGGTGGACGAGCGCCCGGAAGAGGTCACCGACATGCAGCGGTCGGTGAAGGGCGAGGTCATCGCCTCCACCTTCGACCGCCCGCCGTCGGACCACACCACGATCTCGGAGCTGGCCATCGAGCGGGCGAAGCGCCTGGTCGAGATGGGTCACGACGTGGTCGTGCTGCTGGACTCGATCACCCGCCTGGGCCGTGCCTACAACCTCGCGGCCCCCGCGAGCGGCCGGATCCTGTCCGGTGGTGTCGACTCGACCGCCCTGTACCCGCCGAAGCGGTTCCTCGGCGCGGCCCGCAACATCGAGGGCGGCGGCTCGCTGACCGTCATCGCGACGGCCCTGGTCGAGACCGGGTCCGCGGGCGACAGCGTGATCTTCGAGGAGTTCAAGGGCACCGGCAACGCGGAGCTGAAGCTCGACCGCAAGATCGCGGACAAGCGGACCTTCCCGGCGGTGGACGTGGACTCGTCCGGCACCCGTAAGGAGGATCTGCTGCTCTCGCCCGACGAGCTGGCGGTCATGCACAAGCTGCGCCGGGTGCTGCACGCGCTGGACAGCCAGCAGGCCATCGACCTGCTGCTGGACCGGTTGCGCAAGAGCCGCACGAACATCGAGTTCCTGATGCAGGTGGCGAAGACCACCCCGGGCGCGGACAACGACTGACCGGTCCCGACCACCGAAGGCCCGTCCGGCGCCACGCCGGGCGGGCCTTCGGGCGTTCGGGGGCCGCGGGGTGGTCGGGCGGGGTTCGGCGGGTCCGGTGGTTGGCCGGTTGGCGGGGTCCGGCGGGGCTGTGGCGGGCCTGGCGGTCGGTGCGGTCCGGCCGGCCCGGCGGCCGGTGGGTCCGGCAGGTCGGGTGGTGCGGCCGGTCAGCAGGGCGGGGTGGGGGAGAGCAGCCCCGCCTCGGCGAGCGCGGCCGTGCGGCGGCGTTCGAGGAAGTACCGGGCCACCAGCAGCGCGGTGACGGGCACGCCCAGGGCCACGACGGCGGGCACGGGCACCCGGACGCCGTCCAGCAGCACCCCGGCGACCAGCACCGAGACCAGGTAGGGCCAGCGCAGCCAGACCCGCTGCCAGGAGGCGGTCCACCGCACGGCGGTCGACGCCGCGACGCCGACGGCGACGCCCGCGCCGAACACGGGGCTCGACAGGGTGAGGTCGCCGGGCACCCCGATCAGCAGCCCGCCGAGCCCGACGAGGCCCAGGACGGCGGCGCTGAACAGGAACGGCACGGCCAGCCACGCGGATAACGGGAGTGGACGTCCGACGGTGCAGAACACGGGGCACAGTGTGGCGTCCGCGCAACGCCGTCCGCTGCTCTCTGTATTTCAGCGGTTACCTCGTGCGCCAAATGGTCGACCCCGATCGGTGAGCGGTTGTGACGCCCGCCACCGGGAACAACGGGGGCCGGGCTCGCGTTGCAGTCGGTGACCGCCGATCTGGCACACTGTCGGGTCGAGTCCGGCTCCGGTTCACCTCGAAGAATCCGACGAGGACCCGGCGGCCACCTAGGAAGGGACAAGACGTTGAAGACCGGCATCCACCCCGAGTACGTGACGACCGAGGTCACCTGCGGCTGTGGCAACACCTTCACCACCCGCAGCACCAAGCCGTCCGGCGCCATCCACGTCGAGATCTGCGCCAACTGCCACCCGTTCTACACCGGCAAGCAGAAGATCCTCGACACCGGTGGTCGGGTCGCGCGCTTCGAGGCCCGCTACGGCAAGCGCGCCAAGTAGCCGACACCACGGCGTCCACCCCGTATCGCGGGTGGACGCCGTTGTCGTCTCCGCACCCCGTCGACCACCCCTCACCACCGCGCCGCGGCCGACCGCCGGCCGCCGAGACGCTTGAGACCGGAGCACCGCCGTGACGCTGGACGCCCTGCTGGCCGAGCACGCCGAGCTGGAAGCCAGGCTCGCCGACCCCTCGGTGCACGCCGACCAGGCGGGCGCGCGCAAGCTCGGCAAGCGCTACGCCGAGCTGACCCCGATCGTGAAGACCGCTCGTGAGCTGGAGCAGGCGAAGTCGGACCTGGAGACGGCCCGCGAGCTGGCCGCCGAGGATTCGGCGTTCGCCGAGGAGGCCGAGGAGCTGGCCAAGGCCGTCCCGGCGCTGGAGGCCAAGCTCACCGAGCTGCTGCTGCCCCGCGACCCGCACGACGGCGCGGACGTCGTGCTGGAGATCAAGTCCGGCGAGGGCGGCGAGGAGTCCGCGCTGTTCGCGGGCGACCTGCTGCGCATGTACCTGCGGTACGCCGAACGGCACGGGTGGAAAGCCGAAGTGCTCGACGGCACCGACTCCGACCTGGGCGGCTACAAGGACGTCACGGTGGCCATCAAGAGCCGCGCGGACAGCCCCGAGGGCGTGTGGTCGCGCCTGAAGTACGAGGGCGGCGTGCACCGCGTGCAGCGGGTGCCGGTGACCGAGTCGCAGGGCCGCATCCACACCTCCGCGGCCGGCGTCCTGGTGTTCCCGGAGACCGAGGACGTCGAGATCGAGATCGACGAGAACGACCTGCGCGTGGACGTCTTCCGCTCGTCCGGCAAGGGCGGGCAGAGCGTCAACACGACCGACTCGGCGGTGCGCATCACCCACCTGCCCACCGGCATCGTGGTGTCCTGCCAGAACGAGCGCAGCCAGCTGCAGAACAAGGCCCGCGCGATGCAGGTGCTCCAGGCGCGGCTGACCGCGCTGGCCGAGGAGAAGCAGCAGCAGGAGGCGTCGGACGCCCGGCGCTCGCAGATCCGCACGGTGGACCGCTCCGAGCGGGTCCGCACCTACAACTTCCCGGAATCGCGCATCTCCGATCACCGGGTTGGGTACAAAGCCCATAACCTGGACCAAGTGCTCGACGGCGACCTGGACGCGGTGCTGGACGCCCTGGCCGCGGCCGACCGGGCCGAACGGCTCGCCGGCAGGTGAGCCGGGCGGGCTGACCGGCTCGCCGGCAGGTGAGCCGCGGAGATCGGCTCACCGGCAGGTGAGCGGGGAGACCGGCTCGCCGGCGGCTGTGCCGGGGTGCCCGCGGGTGAGCCGCGGCCGGTTGTCGGTGGGCGGGCCGGGCAGGCGCGCCCGCAGGCCGACCGGGCTGCCCCGTGGGCGGTCGGGCGTGCGATGGCTCGTCGGCGGCTGGAACGGCTCGCCGGCGGGTAAGCCGGGGGGTGGGCGACCGCTCGCCGGCGGGCGGGCCGAGGCGAGCGGAGGGTGCGTGATGGCGGAAATCCTGGTGACCCCGCGGCGCGCCCCGCTCGACGCCGAGGTGCGGGTCCGCGTCACCGACCTGCCGCCCGACGAGCGGGTCACGATCCGCGCGTCGACCGGCGACCGGGCCTCGTCCGCGGTGTTCCTGGCCGACGAACGCGGCGTGGTCGACCTGGGCCGGCACGCGCCCGTCGAGGGCGACTACTCCGGCGTCGACCCGATGGGGTTGTTCTGGTCGATGACCCGGACCGGCGAGCCGCCCGGTCCCACGCTGGTCGAGGTCGTCGGCGTCGGCAAGGTGGAGCTGGAGCGACCGGCCGTGCCCGACGGCGTCCGGCGGACCGAGGTCGCCGAGAACGGCCTGGTCGGCGTGCTGTTCGAGCCCGACGACGACGCGGTGCACCCCGGCGTGCTGGTGCTGGGCGGTTCCGAGGGCGGGCTGCACGAGGCCGACGCCGCGCTGCTCGCCGGGCACGGGTTCGCGGCGCTCGCGCTGGCCTACTTCGGCGTGCCCGGCGTCCCGGACGACCTGGTCGACATCCCGCTGGAGTACGTCGGCGCCGCGCTGGAGTGGCTGGGCGGGCGGGCCGGCGCGGTCGGCGTCGTCGGCGGCTCGCGCGGCGGTGAGCTGGCGTTGCTGGTCGGCGCGACGTTCCCGCAGGTCAAGGCCGTGGTGAGCGTGGTCGGCAGCGGCGTGGTGACGCAGTGCATCGGACCGGGCGCGCGGCTGCTGCGGAAGCTGGAGCACGAGGCCGCGTCGTGGACGTGGCAGGGCAGGCCGCTGCCGTACCTGCCGTACTCGACCCCGGACGAGCTGCGCCGCCTGGTGGTCGACGGCGAACCGGTGCCGCTGCGGCTGGCGTTCGACCTCTCCGACGGCGTCCCGGAGGACGTCGAGATCCCGGTCGAGCGCATCGCGGGCGGTGTGTTGCTGCTCTCATCCGGGCGGGACGAGTCGTGGCCGTCCGAGGCGCTCAGCGAGGTCGCCTGGCGCCGGCTGACCGGGCTCGGGCACGGGCACCGGCACGAGCACGTGGTGTACCCCGAGGCAGGACACCTGATCGCGGGGCCGCCGCACCGACCGGTGACGGACCTGGTGGTGCCGGGGCCCGGCGTGCGGTTCGCGATGGGCGGCACGCCGGCCGCCACGGCCGCCGCCCGCGCGGACGCGTGGCGTCGGACCGTTGAGTTCTTGTCCGACCAACTGGGCACCTAATGTGTCGTTCATGAGCGCACACTTTGACGTCGTGGTCCTCGGTGCGGGGCCAGGCGGGTACGTCGCCGCGATCCGGGCGGCCCAGCTCGGACTGAAGACGGCGGTCATCGAGGAGCGTTACTGGGGCGGCGTGTGCCTGAACGTGGGCTGCATCCCGTCCAAGGCGCTGCTGCGCAACGCGGAGCTCGCGCACCTGTTCACCCACGAGCAGAAGACCTACGGCATCCAGGTCGACGGCTCGGTGAAGTTCGACTACGGCGTCGCCTACGAGCGCAGCCGGAAGGTCGCGGACGGGCGCGTCAAGGGCGTGCACTTCCTCATGAAGAAGAACGGCATCACCGAGTACAACGGTCGGGGGACCTTCCTCGACGCGAACACCATCCAGGTGGGTGATGAGACGGTCACGTTCTCGCACGCGATCATCGCGGCGGGCGCGACGACCCGCCTCCTGCCGGGGACGAAGCTGTCCGATCGGGTGGTGACGTACGAGGAGCAGATCCTGTCGCAGGACCTGCCGGAGAGCATCGTCATCGCCGGCGCGGGCGCGATCGGCGTCGAGTTCGCGTACGTGCTGCACAACTACGGCGTGAAGGTCACCATCGTCGAATTCCTCGACCGGGTGGTGCCGCTGGAGGACGCCGAGGTGTCGGCCGAGTTGGCCAAGCGGTACAAGCGGCTCGGGATCGACGTGCGCACGTCCACCCGGGTGGAGTCCATCGACGACTCCGGCCCGCGGGTGCGGGTGACGGTGTCGAAGGACGGCGCGGAAGAGGTGCTGGAGGCCGACAAGGTGCTCCAGGCCATCGGCTTCCAGCCGCGCGTCGAGGGCTACGGGCTGGAGAAGACCGGGGTCCGGCTCACCGAGCGCGGCGCGATCGCGGTCGACGGGCGCGGTCGCACGAACGTGGAGAACATCTTCGCGATCGGCGACGTGACGGCGAAGCTGATGCTCGCCCACGCCGCCGAGTCCATGGGCATCATCGCGGCGGAGACGATCGCGGGCGCGGAGACCATGGAGCTGGACTTCGTGATGATCCCGCGGGCGACGTACTGCCAGCCGCAGATCGCGTCGTTCGGGTGGACCGAGGCGCAGGCGCGCGAGCGCGGGTTCGACGTCCGGGTGGCGAAGTTCCCGTTCACCGCGAACGGCAAGGCCCACGGCATCGGCGACTCGGCCGGTTTCGTGAAGCTGATCAGCGACGCCAAGTACGGCGAGCTGCTCGGCGGCCACCTGATCGGGCCGGACGTGACGGAGCTGCTGCCGGAGCTGACGCTGGCCCAGCAGTGGGACCTCACGGTGCACGAGGTGGCCCGCAACGTGCACGCGCACCCGACGCTCGGCGAGGCGGTCAAGGAAGCGGTGCACGGCCTGGCCGGACACATGATCAACTTCTGAGGCCCCTACCCTGGAGCGCATGACTCGACACCCGCTGCGGCCGGCGATCATGGAAGCGGAACGCCTGCTGGCCTCGGCGGGTGTCGACAGCCCCCGAGTCGACGCGGAACTGCTCGCCGCCCACGTGCTCGGCGTCGAGCGGTCGCGGTTGCCGCTGATCCCGATGGTCGACCCGGCGGTGGTGGACGCGCTGCACAAGGTCGTGCGGCAGCGCATGACGCGCGTGCCGTTGCAGCACATCACCGGGTGGGCGCACCTGGGCGGGCTGGACCTGGAGGTGGGTCCGGGCGTGTTCATCCCGCGCCCGGAGACCGAGCTGATGCTCGAATGGGGCCTGTGCACGGTGGACGGCGCGGACGCGCCGGTGGTCGTGGACCTGTGCACGGGCTCGGGCGCGCTGGCGCTGGCGGCGGCGCACCGGTTGCCGCACGCCTCCGTGCACGCGGTGGAGCGCGACCCCGGCGCGTTGGCGTGGGCGCGGCGCAACGCGGAGGCCCGCGCGGCGGCGGGGGACACCCCGATCACGCTGCACGCCGGTGACGTGACGGCGGCGGACGTGTTGAGCGACCTCGACGGTCGGGTGGACCTGGTGCTGTGCAACCCGCCGTACGTGCCGGACGGGACCGAGGTGCCGCCGGAGGTGGCGGAGCACGACCCGCGGCACGCCGTGTTCGGCGGTGAGGACGGGTTGGACGTGATCCGGCACGTGGTGGGGGTGGCGGCGCGGTTGCTCAAGCCCGGCGGGCACGTGGCGATCGAGCACGACGACACGCAGGGGGCGATCGTGCCCGCGTTGCTGGGGGCGCGGAAGGTGTTGACCGACGTGGAGGACCACCCGGACCTGGCGTGGCGGTCGCGGTTCTCGACGGCGCGTCGGGTGTGACGTCCGGGCGCTCGTGCTAGGGCTTCGCCGAAGCGCTCATCAGGGCGAGGCGCGAGCGGGTGAGTTCCCACTCCTCCGGTGGGCCGGCCGAGTACAGGACGTATTCGATGCCGTTCGCTTCCCAGAAAGCGGTGGCGACGCGTTTCGGGCCCGAGGACGCGTTCTCGTCGAATTCCCAGGTGACGGCCGGGTGGCCGCGGATCGTGGTGGCGGTGAGCGTCACCCGGCGGTGGCCGGGTTCGCGTTCGCGGTCGGTGGCGGCTTCGGTGATGCGGTCGAGGAGCGTCTTGCCCGGGTCGGTGACCGGTGCGCCGCCCAGTCGCAGCTCGCGGCGGGGAGAGGTCGGGTCGGTGGCGACCAGGGTGGTGGTGACGGTGCCCTCGGCGACGGTCCAGGTGGCCGGGATGGTGGTGGTGAGGCCGCCCGGTGCTTCGATTTGTCGGAGGTCTGAGGGATTGGTGGTGGTCGGGGTGGGGGCTGGGGTCTGAGTGGTGGTGGTGACGGTGGTGGTCGGGATCGAGGGGATGGTCGGTGTGGCGGCGGCTGCCGGTGGGGTCGGCGGCGGGGCGAAGGTCAGGTAGCTCGCGGCGCCGGCGACCAGCAGGTAGGCGACGGCGGAGGTCAGGGCGAGGGGAAGGGCACCCATCGGGGTTCTCGCAGTCACCGGGGCCACCGGACGCCTCGCCATCGGGGATGATCTGGACACCAACGCTCCGGCGAGTAAATCGGAGGACCCGCGATGCCTGTCAATGGTCCGAACGAGTGGAGTGAAGTGCGGGAATGGTTGGACGCCCGCATCCCGCGCGTCGACCTGACCGAATTCGCGGAACCGGATCGGATGCGGTTGGCCCGGTCGCTGGGTGTGCTGACGCGGGCGTTGGGCGAGGGCGGGACCGGTGCGGCGGAGGCGGTGGCGGTCGTGCGCGGCGAGTTGGGGAGGGGTGGGTCGCCGCGCGCGGACGACGTGCTGCGCACGCACCTGGCCATCGCGTTGGCCGCGCGGAGCGCCGAGGTGCGCGATGTGGCGGCGGGTGGCGCGTTGGTGGTCACGGGCGCGCGGCAGGCGGCGGAGTGCCGGGCGTTGGCCGACGAGATCCTGGCGCTCAGCCCGCACCCGGGGTTGAGCGGGTTCGCGGCCGAGCTGCACCGGCGGTTGGACCGGGCGGAGCGGTGGCGGTGGGTGGAGCCCGACGTGGGGACGGCGGCGGTGGTCGGGTTGGCGGTGCTCGTGCTGCCGTTCGTGGGCGGGGCGATCGGGAACGCGGCGGTGGCGGTGGGTGGGGTAGTGGTGGGTGGCGCGTTGGTGTTCGGGTTCGTGATGGCGCACCGGAAGCGGCAGTGGGCGGTTGACGCGGAGGAGGTGCGGTAGGGGGTGCCGGGGGCGGGTTTGGTGGGGTGCGGAGGGTTCCGGGGGCGGGGTCGGCGAGATACCGGGGGTTCCGGGGGCGGGGTCGGCGAGATACCGGGGGTTCCGGGGGCGGGTCCGGCCCGATTTGACATGGGGCCCGTACGAGCACCCCAGGCAGGCCGTAGCCGGCAGGCCC
>NZ_JBHYXZ010000021.1:0-25516 GCF_042752395.1 Actinosynnema sp. NPDC059335
CGACGGGCTGCGCCTTCCCTGACCGCTGGTGTTGCCAGGCACCGGGTGGTCTCCTTTCGGGAAACGGGTTCAGCAGTGGTGGTGACGTCGTCGTGTCCACGTGGTCACCAGGATCAGCGTCCGGCTCGAAGCCGAGGCTCTCTGCCGACGGCGACGGGAGCACGCCGTCCACATCGGACAGTGACGGGATGCGGCGCCGGTATTCCGCGGCGACGGCCCGGCCGCTGCGTTTGCCTCCCGGGTCCGGTGTCAGGCCCAGCTGTCGACGATGGCGGCGACGTCGGCGAGCACGTGGTTCAGCGCGGCGGGGTGGCCGGAGTTGAGCACGTTGTAGTAGTCGGGCAGCCGGTTGATGACGTCGTTGACGCAGAGCCGCACCGATTCCTGGATCTCCGCCCGGCTGCTGCCCGTCATGTCCCCGGCGGCGGTGACCAGGGCCACGATCGACTCCGCCGCCCTGACCACCACGTCCAGGTAGTCCTGCTGGATGGTGGTGGCCTCCTCCCGGTACCGCGCTCCGGCGTCGCCCGTCCAGTGCGCGGTGTGCCGGCGGAGGCTGGCGTCGAAGGCGTCGCCGGCTTCCCGCGCCAGCTCGGCCACGCGCTGCCACTTCTCCACGTACCCGGTGACCGCCGCCGGATCGCCGGCGAACCACCGCTGGGCGTCGCGCAACGGCTGCAACTGGTCGAGCAGGCCGGGGATGCCGGTGTTCGACAACGCGTCCACCGGGTCCGGCGCGTCGCCGAGCGCGGCCGTGCCGCCGGGCAGCACGACGCTGTCCGGGTGTGCCCAGTCGTTGCGCCGCACCGACTCGTTGATCTCGTGGAGCTCGTCGGCCCGGCCCAGCCCCGGGCCCGATGATGTGGTGGTCAGCCCGGGCATCACGGCTCCAGCTCGTCGAGTACTCGGTCGATGCGTGCGGCGATGCGGTCGTTGTCGGAGGGTGCGAAGCTCACCCATTCCCCGTCGCGGACCCCGAGGTAGCGGCCCCTCGGGGTGTCGAACCAGGTCACGACGACCGGCGACCGCCACCTGCGGTGGGAGACCCCGAACTGGCCGCCCGCCCGGCGGTTGCCCGCCAGCTCGGCCAGCTCGGCGGCGTCCCGGGCGGACAGCCCGGACCCGATCAGCGCGACCCGCTCGGTGTCCTGGCCGGTGGACGCGAACGGATCGTCGTCCGCCGCCGTTCCCGCCGCGGTGGCGATCGCCCGGTACGGCACGGACATCGCGCGGCCCGGGCCGGCGTGGTTCGCGGGCAGCACCGCGACGATCGAGCCGGCGAGCGCGGTCGGGCGAATCCCGGCCAGCCACAGCCGGTCCTCGCCGAAGGCCGCCAGCACGCCCTGTCGCCCGTCGCCTGCCGCCAGTGCCCGCAGCGGGTGGTCGATGTGGCCCACCGCGTCGACGGACACGTCGTGCCGGGACAGCAGCCTCAGCTGGTCGGCCATCCGCTCGTTCGGGCCGCGGTCGGTCACGAGGCCGCGCTCGGCGAGGTCCCGGTGCGCCTCCTCGGCCGCCTCGGCGCGTTCCGCGGCGGTCCGGCCGACGCTGGGCACGTCCAGCGGGTACGGCTTGGGCCCGAGGTCGAGACCGTCCCAGAGGACGTCGAACTCGCGGGCCGAGAGCACGAAGTCCGGTGCGATCACGACCAGCCCCCGTGGTCCGGCTGCTCACCGGGCGCCCGGCCGCCGATCACCGCCGGCGCCACGGCGTCCGGCGCCTCGAAGAACCGCTCACCACCGAGGTACTTGGCCTTGTGCTCCCCGTCCTCGGCACCCTGGCCGCGCGCGGGGCCGCCGGCGCCCGCGACGCCGCTTCCCGCGGTCCCGGCCGGTCCGGGCAGGCCGGGACCGCCGTGCCGCGGGATCGCCGGACCCGTCCCACCCCGGCCGCTGTCGGACGGGCCGTACGCGGACGCCCGGCCGTGCGGGTCGCCGTCCACGGGCAGGTGGGTCGGAACCCGCTGCCCGCCCCGGCCGCCTTCCCCACCACCACCGGTGGGTGGCATCGCGGTACCGGTCGGCGGGACGTTGGACGTACCCCTTGAGATCCACGGCGACGTCCCGCCCGACCTGTGCCCGTCCCGGTTCGGCACCGTGCCCGGGTGCACGCCGGGATCGACCGCCCCGATGCCCGGTCCTCCCGCCGGGACCTGCGGCGGCGTCCAACCCGGCCGCTGCTGGTCCACAGTGGATGGGAAGTGGGGGGCGCCGGGGTTCGGCGCCGTGAACGCGGACGGTGCGAGCGAGCCCTGCGGCGTCGTGACACCGGACTGGTGGAGGTCGAGGTCCGGCGCCCAGGTACCCGGCACGCCGGGTGAGGGCGCGTAGGCCGGTGCCCACCCCGCCGCCGTCCCCGACGGTGGCAGGGCGTACGGCTCGGACAGCTCGCCGCCGCCACCGACCGTGAACGGCTCCGCGGTGCCGAACGACGGCGTGGCCGCAAGCGGTTCCCGACCCGCGAAGGGTTCCGTCCCGACGAGCGGTTCCCGGCCGGCGAAGGGCCCCGTGACCGTGAAGGGTTCCGTGCCCACGACCGGTTCCCGGCCCGCGATCGGCTCCGCGAACGCGATCGGCTCCCCGGCCGTGACCTCCCCGCCGGGGCCGGTCGTGCTCCTGAGGACGAAGTGCTCCGTCATGGTCCTCAACCCGACGTCCTCGCCCGTGACGTACCTCCGGAGCGTGGGGGTGCTGCCGACGACCGGGTCCGGCGGTGGGGTGAACCACGGCGACGCGGTGTCCACCACGCGCGACTGCGCCTCCATGCGGGCCATCACGACGACCGCCTGCTGGTGCGCCGAACTCGCCTGGTCGCTCTTGGCCTTCAGGTCGACGACCGCCGCCGCGAACCCCGCCATGCCGCCGACGGCGAAGCCCTCGGTGAGGGCCGCCTGCCAGTCGAAGTCGACCGGTTCCGGCATGGCCGCCCTGGCCTCGGCCATGATCTGGGCCTGGTCGCCCACCCGCTGACCGACCTCGGCCGCGGTCAGCGCGGCGCTCTCGCTCCAGTCGGCGAGCTCGCGGATCGCGGCGCGGGCCGACTCCGCCGACTCGCCCTGCCAACCCTCCTCACTGGCGAGGAGGCATTCCCTCATCAGCTGGACGGAATCGGCCATCTCCTGGCCGAGCTCCACCCACTCGTGGGCGAGCGCGCCCGCCTGCCCGGGGTCGTTGTCGACGTGCACCGACTCGTACAGCGTGCGGTGGTCGTACGCGGCCCAGTTCCAGGTCTCCGACAACGCCACGTCGAGATTGGCCCGGATCGCGGCGATCGGGCCGTCGGCGGGCACGTTCTCCTGCGCCATGCTCGTCCTCACTGCTCGTGGCCGGTCGGCTGCGCCCCGGCCAGCCGCCGGAAGTTGCCGACCTGGTCGTCTTCGGTGCGCCGGTACAGCCTCATGGCCTGGTCGACCGCGGCGTGGGCTTCCTCGAGCACCGCGAGGTACGGCGTCAGCACGCCGGTCAACGACAGGCTGCCGTCGGTGGCGCCCGCGCGGTGCTCGAACTTGGCCGCCATCGCCTGCCCGACCGGGTTCCGACCGAGCGGCGCGTGCCGGGTGATCTGCCGAGCGCGCCGCAGCCAGGCGCCCGCCCGGTCCGCCTGGTCGCGCAGCATCGACAGAATCCGGTCACCTGCCTCGGGATCGAGCGTCAACCTGCCCGCCACCACGTTGTCGCGGATCGCGGCAACCGCGGCGATCGCGTCGAACTGCCTGCCGACCTGCACCGCCTCGTCGACCATCGCCTGGACTCCCCTGTTCGCTTGCCTTGGTAGGCACAGCGTTCCGCTTCCGGGCGGGGAAGTCGCTGGGGTCATCCCTTCGCGTCGGGGGGTTGTCCCGCGTTCGCGGGTAGGGATATCCCTACGGCAGGGCGGTGGGAGCGGGCGTCAGGACCCTGAGTTGGCGGGGCGCTCTTGTCGTCGGAGGATCAGAGGAGCGGCCTCCAGCCAGGCCCCGTCGCGCTTCAGCGCTGTCGTTTCGGTCTCACGTCGCGATTCCGACAGGGTGGTCGCTGTTGGCGGGCATGAGTGTGGCGAGGTGTCGCTGGACGCGCGCCACGTCGTCGGGCCGTCCTTGGGCTCGGTAGAGGCGAAGAGCCTGTTGCCAACTGTCGCGAGCGCGGTGCGTGTCACCCAGTGCCGCGTGTGCGTGGGCGATGTTCACCAGAGTGTCGGCTTCGAGGTAGTCGTTCCCCAGCCGGCGGAACAAGATCAATGCGGCGAGGTGGTGCTTCAGAGCGTTGGCGTGATCGCCGAGGCGATGCGCGATGAGTCCCAGCGTGTCGAGCACCGCGGCTTCACCGTCGGCGTCCTGGTGTCGCCGGAACAGGCCAAGCGCCTGTGCGCAGGGCTCCAGGGCGTCATGTAGGCGACCAAGTCGGGCCTGGTACCAGCCGACCGAGTTGAGCGCCCTGGCCAACCAGACCGGGTTGGTCAGGCCGCGGTAGAACTTGAGGGCACGTCGCGCGTGTTCCAGGGCTTCACGGTCGTTTCCCCGCAGTGACGAGGCCCAGGCGAGCGCGTTCGCGGTGTGGGCGCGGTCGTGGAGGTCACCTCTGTTCTCGGCCAGGTCAAGTGCCCGGTTCAGGTGTCGCAGGGCTTCGGTGTGATGTCCGGCCTGGGCGTAGGCGCGCCCCAGGCGGCGGTGGGATCGTCCCAAGAGTTCTGTCGCTCCGAGGTGGTCCGCCGCGGCTACCCCGGCCAGCCAGGTGGTGATGTTGTCCTGGAGGTGACCGCGTCGCCAGTGGAAGTTGTCCAACGCCCACGCCAGTTGCCACACCTCGGCGTGGAGGTGCCGCTCGACGGCCAGCCGCTGCACCGCCAGCAGGTTGGCGTGTTCGGTGTCGAACCAGGCCAGCGCCGCTGCCTCGTCCTCCAGTGGCCAGGGGTCACAACCGGGCGGTGGTGGCCCCAGCTCGACGGGTCTGCGTTGCGGGGCGAGCATCCGCTCGCCGGCGTGGGCGACGTGGACGTAGTACGCGACCAGTCGACGCAGTGCCGCGTCGTGACCGGCCCCTCCGTGTTTCACCGCGTAGAGCCGCACCAAGTCATGCATCCGGAAGCGGCCCGGAACGTGTTCGTGCAGCAGGGACACCCGGGTCAGCGCACGCAGCAGACCACTGGCCTGTTCCGCGGTCGCGCCCAGCGCCCATGTCGCCGCCGCCGTGCCGATGTCCGGTCCCGGCGCGAACCCCAGTAGTCCGAACAGGTCGGCCTGCTCCCGAGTCAAGGCGGCATGGGACCAGGACAGGGCCGCTGCCACGCTGGACTGGGGATCACCCGCGTCGAGAGCCCCGAGGCGGGTGGACACATCCCGCAATTCCCGCGCCCACATCTCCAGCGGCGAGGCCGGGTGGGCCGCGGCCCGACTCGCCACGACACCCAACGCGAGGGGCAACCCCGCGCAGCGACGCACCAGCTCGCTCACCGCATCCGGCTCGGCCTCCACTCGCCGTGATCCCAGGCGGAAGGCGAGCAGGGACTGCGCGTCCTCGTCGTCGAGCGCGTTCAGGGTGAACATCCGGGAACCGCGCACCGTGGCGAGCCCGGACAGTCGATCGCGACTGGTCACCAGCACCACGCACGTCTCGGTTCCGGGTAACAGCGGGAGGACCTGCCCGGTGTCACGGGCGTTGTCCAACACGATCAGCATCCGCTTGTCGGCCACCAAGCTGCGGTACAGGCCGATCAGGGCGTCGGGATCAGCCGGGATGCCCGCGGGCGGCGCCCCGAGGGAGACGACGAAGCCGCGGACCGCGGCGACGGGGGAGAGGGGGACGCCCTCGGGGCTGAACCCTCGCAGGTCGACGAACAGCTGGCCGTCCGGGAACCGATCCAGGTTGCGGTGCGCCCAGTGCAGCGCCAACCAGGTCTTGCCGACCCCGCCTGTACCGGTGACCGCCGAGACCGCCGCGGTGGCCGACGCGCCGGGGTCGTCCAGGCGGGCCAGTTCGTCGTGGCGGCCGACGAAGGGCGCCGGCCCCGCGGGTAGCTGGCGGGGCACGACGGCAGCGCGGACTCCGTCACCGGCGGCTGTGGTGACCCAGGTGGTGTCGGCGACCAGTACCTGCTGGTGGGCCTCTTGGAGGAGGACGCCGGGTTCGATGGCCAGTTCCTCGATCAACCGTGTGCGAACCTTTTGGTAGTGCTCCAAGGCCTCGGCGGACCGACCGGCTTGGTGCAGGGCGAGCATGTACTGGGCCGCCACGCGCTCGTTCAACGGCTGCCGCGCACTCCGTTGTGACAGCTCGGTCACCAACTGCCCACCCTCACCGAGGCGCAGCCGGGCGTCGACGAGGGTCTGTTCGACGGTCAACCGCTCCTGTGCCAACCGCTCACGCTCGGCCTCGACCCACACACCGCCCAGGCCGGTCAGCGGCTCCCCGCGCCATAATCCCAGCGCGTCGGTCAGCATCCGGGCCGCGTGCTCGTCGTCGACTTCCGCGTCGGCGGCGGCGCACAGCTCGCGGAACCGGTGCAGATCCGTCGGTGGCCCGATGGTGTCGGTCAGCAGGACATAACCGCTCGAACGACGCACGATCGCCACGCCATCGGCGCCGACCAGAACCCGTCGTAGTCGGGAGATGTAATTGTGCAGCGTCCCCTGGGCGCGCCGGGCGACATCAACCCCCCAGACCCGCTCGACCAGCAGGTCCACCGACACCACACGACCGGCGTCGACAGCCAACGCGGCCAGCACGCACCGCTGCCTCGGCGTACCCAGGTCCACCGGCCGACCGTCGACCTCGACAGCCACCTCTCCCAGCAGACGCAGCACCACCGTCACCCACCCCTGCGCCGACGACCTCCCCAAGACGCCAGGTTATAGCGACTTGACCAGCGCAATGCGGAAGGCCTGCAAGAGCTTCACACGATCGGACCCACAACGTGAATCCGCGACGGCACACACCGCGATCGGGTGGGATTGATCAGACGGATGCTTCCGCGCGTGGGACCTCGAGAACGGGGAGGGCGAGCCCCGCTTCGTCGGCCAGGTGCGGGCACCGGACCTGCGCGAGTTCGAGTTGAACGACCACGTCTGGTCCGTGTGGAACCGGACCGGCGTGACCTGGTGCGCCTACCCCGACGTCAACTTCTCCGACATCGGCGGCAGCGCTGCGCCCAACCCCTGGCCCGTGGGCGCGCCGAGACCAGCTCAACACCCCTGACAACGGCCGCGCGGTGATCGCCGACCTGTACCCCACCAGGCGAACCTGCGCACCTACAACCTGACCATCGCCACCGTCCACACGTACTATTTGAGCCGAAATTGATCATCTTCCTGTAGGTTGATCACCGTGATCGAGGTCGAGGGTGCGCATCGGTTGTCGCCTGCGGAGCGTGAGGTGCTGCGGTTGCGGGTGGTGGCGGCGTTGGAGGCCGGTCGGGTCGAGGGCTATCGGCAGGCCGCGGAGGTGTTCGGGGTCTCGGAACGCTCGGTGGGCACCTGGTGGCGTGCCTACCGGCGGGACGGTCGCGACGGCCTGGCGACCCGCAAAGGACGCCCCGGCCCTGCCGAGCTGATCGGTGCGGAGGATCGGGGCACGCTGTTCGCGGCGATGGCCGACTACACCCCGGAGGAGTTGTTGATCGGCGGGCCGCTGTGGACCCGTCAGGCCGTGGTGGAGCTGATCAGGCTGGTCGTGGACGTGGACATGACCGAGCAGGGTGTGGGGTTGTGGTTGCGCCGGCACGGGTTCACCCCGCAGCGCCCGGCCCGGCGGGCCTACGAGCGGCAGCCCGCCGCGGTGCGCGTATGGCTCGACGACGAGTATCCGGCGATCGAGGCACGGGCGAAGGCCGAGGGTGCCGCGATCGCGTGGGTCGACCAGTGCGGGCTGCGCTCCGACGCCGCGCCGCCCGGCCGGTCGTGGGCGCCGCAGGGCCGCACGCCGATCGTGCGGGTGACCGGGAAACGGCTGAGGGTCAACGTCATGTCCGCCGTCGGTCCGCGTGGAGCGTTGTGGTTCACCGTGTTCACCCGGCGGTTCACCGCACCGGTGTTCACCACCTTCCTCGACCGCACCGCCCGCCAGGCCGGCCGGAAGATCCACGTCATCGCCGACCGGCACCCCGTGCACAGAAGCAAGGCCGTCCGTGCCTGGTTGAAGGACAACACCGACCGGGTCGAACTGCACCTCATGCCCGGCTACAGCCCCGAGCTCAACCCCGACGAACTACTCAACGCCGACCTCAAGCGCAACGTCAACGCCTCCCGAGCCCACAACGTCGACCGACTCGCCCACGAGACCCGACGCTTCCTACGACGCCGCCAACGCCAACCGCACATCGTCCGCGGCTACTTCCAGGCCCCGCACGTCCGCTACGCCGCCCTGTAGGCAACCGATCACTTTCGACTCAATAACCGTCATCAGCGAACCGCACCCCGCACCGGACGCCCGCGAACGCTTCCCCGACGAACTCGCGAAATTCCCCTCCGGGGCCTTCCTGAGCTTCCTGTTCTTCGTCCTCCAGGCCGACTGACCCGGGAAGATCCGACCGGCCGCCGACTAGTCGAACACGTCGAATTCGAAACGTTCGATCAGACCTGCCTGTCGATCCTGCTCGGCGGCGCGCCGCAGAACATCGACCACCTTGGAGAACTCTTCCGCGCCAAGGGCTTCGCGACTCACTCGCGCGTTGATCCACTTCAAGCGGACAGGTCGCGCCACGTCCGCACTGATGCGATCCCACAGCGCGTCGAGGTTGCGGCCGTAGTATGGCCCCAGGTCCAGGATGGTCGCGATTTCATCATGGAGATCCGCGGACGACAGAATCCTGGAGCCGTCCAGTTCGACATCCATGGCTGAGCTCATTTCCGGTTCGGAGGCGGGGCGGGACGTCAGGCTCATCCCGAGCGGACGCAGCCACGTCAGCACGGTCGCGGTCTGAACGACCCCCATGATCTTCGTTGCCGCCGGTGTCCGTCCACACCCGTCCAGACCCGGCGCGTTGAAGCAGTCCGGGTCCGTCGCGGGCCGGCGGCTGGGTAACGTCGGAACGTGCGCACCCTCGAACGGCGCGTGGCCGAGGCGATCACGGATCACCTGGCTCGCGGCGGACCCGACCCCGATCCGCGCGCGCTCGCCCGCGTGATCGGCGAGGCGGCCGGGGCGACCGGCTGCGCCCTCGTCGTCGACGGGCGCCGGCACCAGTGGGGCGACGGAGGCGGGCCGTGGCGGGAGCACGACATCGCCTGCGGTGGCGTGGTGGTGGGCGTGCTGGCCGTCACCCCGGAGTCGGTCGGCCCGCTGTCCGCCGTCGCCGCCGTGCTCGGCGCGCCCGTCGCGGCCATCCGGCTCGTCGAGGAGACCGACCGGCTGCGCCGCGAGGGCGACGCCGCGGTGCGGGCGCTGGACGACGACCGGTGGCGGGCGGCGGCCGAGATGGAGCAGGAGCGTCGCGGCCTGGAACGGGACCTGCACGACGGCGCGCAGCACCACCTGGTCTCGCTGCGCATGTCGCTGGCGCTCGCCGAACACGCGATCGGCACGGGCGCGGGACTCGAACGCGTCGCGGACCTGGAGGCACGGCTGGCCGAGACCGAACGCGTGCTGATCGACACCGCCACCGGCATCCTGCCCGACGCGCTGGTCGCCGGCGGTCTCGCGACGGCGCTGCGCACCGAGTTGGCCCGGCACGACCACGTCACGCTCGACACCGCGGGCCTGCGCCGCCGCTACCCGGCGCCGGTCGAGTCGGCGGTCTACTTCGTCGTGCTGGAAGCGGTGAACAACGCGCGCAAGCACGCCGGAGGCGCGCGGGTCGCGGTCACCGTGCGGGACGGCTACCGGGGCCTGGAGTTCGCCGTCGCCGACAACGGGCCGGGGTTCGCCGTGGCGTCGTCGAACGCGGGCCTGCCCAACCTCGCCGCGCGGGCCGCGTCGGTCGGCGGGGTCGTCGACGTGCGCTCCGCGCCCGGGGCGGGCACCGAGGTCAGCGGCGTCGTCCCGATCTGACCGTTCAGGGGGCGAGCAGGCCTTCCGCGGTGCGCACGAGCACCTCGCAGGCCACCCGGTCACGGCCGCTGGTCGCGGGGTGCTCGGCGTGCGCGCGCCAGCGGGTCACCTCGTCACCGGCCCTGGACACGACCTCGGCGGCGGTCGCGCTCGCGGGCAGGCCGAGCCTGCTGCGCGGGTCGGCGCCGTGCGCGCCGAGCAGGCGGGCCGCCGGTGAGGCGACCCCGCGCAGCAGGTCGCCGCGTTCGAGGTCGTCGAGCAGGTCCAGTTCGACGAACTCGTGCGCGTCGACGCCCACCCGTTCGACCGCCCAGCGCAACCGGTGGTCGCCGGGGAGCGCGCGGACCAGTCCGGTCATCTCCGCCACGGCCTGGCGCGCGGCGACGACCGGGTCCTGGCGCGGCGCGGCCAGGCGCTCCGCGACGGCGTCCCAGCCCGCCCGCTCCGGCAGGCCGTCGGTGGCCGCCTGCCCCTGGCGCACGAGGTCCAGCACCTGTCGGTGGACAGGGCTGTGCCCCGCCGGTTCCGCCGCGGCCACCACGACCGGCTCGACCCGTTCCGCGAGCCGCACGGCGACCACCGCGGTCCCGTCGACGACATCGCAGGTCATCCCGCCGCCGAGGACCGCGACCCGCTCGACGTCGTGGCCCAGCGCGGCGAGCAACTCCTCGACGGTCAGCGGACCGGCGGCGGTGACGCGGGCCCGCAACGCGTCGTCACGCTCGAAGGTCACCGTCACCGGGCGCGGGTCGTCCTCGCCCGCCACCGTGTTCAGCGCGGCCGCGACCGCGTGGTAGAAGCCGGACTCCACCTGCCAGCCCGCCCGCGGCCCGAGGTCGCCCGCGAAACCGACCCGGCGCGGCAGGGTCGCGGCCAGCTCCTCCAACGCCGCGCGCGGGCCCCGGTCGGGCAGCATCGCCGGGAACACGCCGCGCACCACGGCCCGGAAGTCGTCGATCAGCTCGTCGAGCTTCTCCTGGGCGGCCTGGAGCCCGGCGCCCTCCTCGTTGACCGCGCGCAGCAGCGTCCGCACCCCGGCGAGGTCGCGCAACGTCGTCGTGGTGATCGCACCGACCAGCCGGTGCCGCTCCAGGTCGCGGACCCGGGCGAGCCGCGCGCGGACGGCGTCCGACTCGGCGCGCAGGCCGCGTGCCCGCAGGTCCGCGGCGTCGCGGTCGACCCGCAGCCGGGCCAGCCGGACCGCCACGCCGAGCCAGACGGCCGTGTCGTGCAGCATCGCGCGCGCCTCGTCGTCCCACCGGGTCGGCGCGACGACGAACAGCGACCCGCCGCCGCGGACCTGCGCGACGCCGATCGCGTCGTCGACACCGGCCACGCCGGGCGGCCACGACTCGACCACGGCGCCGTCACGCCCGGCAGGCGCCGCGTAGGCGACCCGGCCGCCGACGCCGTCGGCGAGGTTGCGGACGAGCGCGGCGGTCAGCCTCTCCGGCGGCTCGGCGCCGGCCACCTCGTACGGGGCCCGGTAACCGGACTTGAGCCTGCGCAACGCCGACGCGAGCCCGCCGTTCACGACGCCGGTCCGCCGATCCGTCCTGTCCGCAGGTAGGCGAGCACCGCGAGCACGCGGCGGTGGTGCACGGTCGCGTCACCGGGCAGGCCGAGCTTGGTGAAGATCGCCGCGACGTTCTTCTCCACGGCCTTGGTCGAGATGAACAGCTCGCCCGCGATCGCGTTGTTCGCGCGGCCCTCCGCCATCAGCCGCAACACGTCCAGCTCCCGTTCGCTCAGCGCGCCGATCGCGGTGTCGGCGTGCCGGGCGCCGCCCTGCACCAGGCGCCTGGCCAGGACCGGCTCGATGACGATCTCCCCCTCGGTGATCCGGCTCAGCGTGTCGCCGAGGACCTGCACCCCCGCGATGTGTTCCTTGAGCCGGTAGCCGATCCGCTCCGAGCCGATCTCCAGCACCCGCATCAGGTAGTGCGTCTCGGCGTAGTGCGACAGCAGGAGCAGGCCGATCTCCGGGCGCAGCGCGCGCACGCGTTCGGCGGTGACCAGCCCGCCCTCCGGGCCGGGCGGCATCCGGATGTCCAGGATCGCCACGTCGACCGGATCGGTGGCGACGGCGGCGACCAGCGCGTCGCCGTCGACGTAACAACCCGCGACCTCGTGCCCGGCCGCCTCCAGCAGCAGCACCAGGCCTTCCCGGAACAGCGCGCCGTCCTCCGCGATCGCTACCCGCACCGCAGCACCGCCCGGTGCTCGCGTCGCGCCGAACCGCCCGGTTGCCGGTCGACGATGCTCACCCTGACGATCCGCCGTCCCCGTACGCGCACCCGCACCACGCTACCGGGACGCAGCGTGGCGAAGTAGTCGGCGACGAGCAGGCCGGCGCGCGACCGGGCCTCCGCGCCGAGCTCGTCGCGCGGCAGGTCGAGCCGCAACCGCAGCCCCTGGCGTTCCGCGACGGCCAGCAGACCGGGCCCGAGCCCGGCGGAGGCCAGCACGGGCGGGTAGATCTCCGACCCGACCCGGCGCAATTGGTCCAGGATGCGCCGGACCCGCCGCTGCGCGACCGCGAGCTCGTCCCGCACCCGCGGGTCGTCCACGACGGCCGAGAGCAGGCCCAGCTCCAGCGCCAGCGCGGAGATCCCGGACACCGCGCCGTCGTGCAAGGTCCGCTCGATGGCGTGGCGCAGCCGCGCGGCGGCACGGTCGGGTGGCCGGAGCGTCCCCGGCAGGAGGGCGCCGGACCGGCGAAACCAACGGACCACGCGGTGCACCCGACCAGGCTCGTCGCACCGGGATGGTGTCGGCAAGGGTGCCGCCCCTCCTCCTCGATAGGGTTATCCCCACTACCACGGGGGGATACGGGGGTGTCACGTTGTACGCGGTGGGCATCGACCTCGGCACCACGTTCACGTCGGCCGCGGTCGGGGACGCGACGGGGACGCGGGTCGTGCGGTTGTCGCCGGAGGTGGTCGTTCCGTCGCTGGTCTACAGCGCGCCGGACGGCACGTTGCTGACCGGCACGGCCGCCCGGGACGCCCCCGACGATCCCCGCCGACTGGGTCGCGGGTTCAAGCGCAGGCTCGGCGACCCGACGCCGTTGCTGCTCGGCGGTCGCGCCTACCCGCCGACCGCGCTGATGGCCGCGCAACTGCGGGCCGTGCTCGACCAGGTGACCGACGAGATGGGCGGACCGCCCGCGTCGGTCGTGCTGACCTACCCGGCGATCTGGGGCCCCTACCGACGGGAGCAGTTCGCCGAGGTGCCACGGCTGGCCGATGTCGCGGACTTCCAGCTGATCACCGAGCCGGAGGCGGCGGCCACGCACTACAGCCGCGAACGCGCGCTCGGCGACGGCGAGGTCGTCGCCGTGTACGACCTCGGCGGCGGCACCCTCGACACCACCGTGCTGCGGATGCGGTCGGGCGGCATGGACATCCTGGGCACGCCGGAGGGCATGGAACACCTCGGCGGCATGGACTTCGACGACGCCCTGTTCGCCCACCTCGACGAACGGCTCGACGGCGCGATCACCCGGCTCGACCCGAACGACCCCGCGGAGTCCTCAGCGCTGGCCCGGATACGCGCGCTGTGCGTGAACACCAAGATCGAACTGTCCACCGAGCCGCACGTGACGCTGACCGTGCCGCTGCCGTCCCGACCACGCGAGCTGACCGTCACCCGACCGGAGTTCGAGGCGGTGATCCGGCCGTCCCTGGAGCTGACCGTCGACGCCCTGAGGCGCACGGTCGCGTCGGCCGGGTTACGCGGCGACGAGCTCACCGCGGTGCTACTCGCGGGCGGCTCGTCACGAGTTCCGCTGGTGGCACGGCTGGTGTCCGAGGCGCTGGAGAAGCCGGTGCGGGCGGCCCACCACCCGAAGTTCACCGTGGCGCTCGGCGCGGCGACGGTGGCGGAACGCGCCCTGGACGCCCCTCGGTCGATCCTCGCCGACTTCGTGGACGAACCCGTGCCGCCGTCCATCGAGCGGGGACCCCGCACGCGCAGGCGGGGACGGTGGCTCGTGCAGGGGGCCGCCGTGGTGCTCGGAGCGATCGCCGCCGTCGGCTTCTCGCTGGTCGTCCTGAACAAGACGACCATCACCTTGCAGGAAGGCCCACTCCCCACGGAGTCGGAAACGACGTCCGTGACCACCGCGCAAAGCCACCCGACGACCGGGAAGGAAGCCCGGGCCGAGCCGCCACCCAAGGAGATCAAGCTCCGGAACGAGGAGACCAACATGTGCGTGGGCGTCCGCGGCGCGGACGCGGGCAGGCGGCCGAACAACATCCTCAGGCAGTCGACGTGCGACGAGAGCCCGGACGCCAACCAGAAGTGGTTCCTCACCGTCCCCCACGCCAAGGCGGGCCCGTACGGCGCGGACCTGGTGATGTTCTCCCACATCAAGGACGCGGACGACGACGACTGGTACTGCTTCGACCTCCCCGATTTCAGCGGCAAACCCGCCGGGACCAAGGTCGCGGTCTCCCCGTGCAACGGGACGTTCGACGACAACCAGCACTGGTGGCTCGACCGGGACACCACGAGCGGCACCGTCCGCATCCGCCACAACGCCAGCGGCGGCCGTTGCCTGGCGTTGAAGCGCGACGAGTCCTGGCCGGACGGCGCGCCGTTGGTGATCGCGGAGTGCGACGACAAGAGCGCCCGCTGGTTCATGGTGGAGACCTTTTCCTCGGGGCCGTGACCGCGGCCGTAGGGATATCCCTACCCCGGAACGCGGGACAACCTCCCGACATCGAGGGTTGGCCCCAGCGACTTCGCCGTCCGGGATCGGGACGCTGTGCCCATGACGACATCGAACAGCAGCCCACCGATCGGTTCGGCGGAGTGGTTGGAGGACCTCCGCAGCCGCAGTGAGCAACTCCAGGAGAGCATCGCCAACTCGGTGGTCACGACCAGCTCGCGGGACGGGGCGGTCACCGTCACGATCGGCCCGAACGGCGCCCTGCACGACCTCGGCCTCGGCCACCGCGCCGCCGACCACACCCCCACCCAGCTCACCGCGCTGATCATGGGCACGGTCCGCAAGGCGCAGCGCCAGGCGGCGGCCCGGGTCTCCGAGGCGTTCGGACCGTTCGGCAGCCCGGACCTGACCGAGCAGACCCGGAAGTTCCTCGCCTACCTGCCGCCGGAGGACGAGCCGGACAGCGCGGCGACCGACGGGCGCGACGACATGTTCGTCCCGGAGGGACTGGTCGAGCAGGAGGTCCACCGCCCCGCGCCCGCGCCGCTGCCGATGCCGCCCGCCAGAGACCGGGTCCGCCGCCCGGCCGACGACGACACCGACGACGAGATGAAGCCGTGGTGAGCACCGGAGGGGCCGAGGGCCAGCTCGCCGTCGAGATCGAGCACCGGATCACGTACCTGGTCAACGAGGCCAAGCAGGAGGGCGTGCCGATCATCGGCCACGTCCTGGAGGGCATGGACAACGTCGGCGACGGCGGCGGCGCGGCCCCCGACCCGTTCACCCAGTTGTTCTCGGCCGGCTTCGGTTGGATGATCGACTCGGTCGGTTTCCTCCGCGACGCCCTCGACGAGTTGGACGGCGACGCGGCCGCCACCCAGACCGCGGTGGACTCGATGAAGCACGTCGCCGAGAACCTCACCTTCGCGGCCCGCTCCCACCGGGACGACATCTCGTCCCTGGCCGACTGGGAGGGCGAGGCCGGAGAGGCGTACCGCGCCAGCATGAAGCAGCTCCACGAGGAGCTCGTCAGCCTCGGGCGGGTCGTGGACGGGTTGGGCACGTTGACCGCCGTGTCCATCTCCATGGTGATCACGCTGAGGAAGATCGTCCGCGACTTGGTCGCCACCGCGCTGGGCAGCATCGTCATCATCATGTTCGCCGCGGTCGCGGCGGCGGTCTGGACGTTCGGCGCCTCGATCGCGATCGGCGTGGCCGCGTCCATCGCCGCCGCCTCGATCACCGCGGTCGAATCCGCGCGGCGCATCACCATGCTGACCGACGCGCTCGGCAGGCAGGCGGAGCGGATGGGTGTCCTGGAGGACATCGCCGGTGAGATCGCCGAAGCGCTCACCCGGTTCGAGAAGGCCGCCGGGATCACCCCGACCGAGCCGCAGAAGGAATCCGACCCGATCCTGGGGGCCACCGCATGACGGGCATGGGCGCTGGGTTCAGCGTGACGGCCGACGAGATCAACGACTTCGGCAACCGGCTGGTCGGGACGTCCGAAGTGGTGAAGACGTCGGCGAGCTCCGTCGGCGTGATCGAGATCGCGCCGGACATGTTCGGCCCGGCCGCGCGCAAGCAGGGGTTCACCGAGGCGATGGCGCAGACCACGCAACGGATCACCGAGCTGCTGTCGCGTTCCGCGGCGGCCGTCGACAACGCCGCCGTGGGCACCAAGAACACCGCGGCGGAGTACGCCGCGGTGGAGGACCAGAACGCCATGGCGTTCGGCGGCATCGACGGCGCCGGCATGGCGCCTCCGCTGCCCGGCGGTGACCCGTACGCGGGGTATCCGATGGCGGGCGGTGGCGGGACGGGGTCACCGGTCCCCGGCATCGAGGGGTTGCCGGGGGACCCGATGGCGGCCGGCGGTGTGACGTCGCCGATCCCCGGCACCGGGGGCTCGTACCCCGGGGACCCGATGGTGACCGGTGGCGGCATGGGGTCACCGATCCCCGAGGGCTTGCCCGGGATGGACGACCTCGCCGATCCGGCCACGAGCGGCTACGGGCTGCCGGGAGCGACCGACCCGTCCTCCATGACCCCCTCGGCGTCGCCGCTGATCGGTGGCACGGACCCGGCTTCGGCGCCTCCGGCGTCGTTCGTCCCACCGTCGGTGCCGTCTCCGGAGTCGTTCGTCCCGCCGTCGGTGCCGCCCCCGACTTCGTTCACTCCCACGACGTCGCCGTCGTCGGCCGGCGGCACGGGACCGGCGTCCGCGGCGCCGGGGTCGTTCGTCCCCCCGTCGATGCCGCCTCTGCCGTCGATGCCGTCGACGGCCGGCGGGACGTCCGCGGCCTCGTTCGTGCCCCCATCGCTGCCGTCGATGCCCACGATGCCCTCGATGCCGTCGACGGCCGGTGGTGAAAGGCACGCTCCGGCGACGTTCGTCCCCCCGCCGCTGCCGCCGGTGACCGGTGGCACGAAGCCCGCTTCCGCGTCGCCGTCGTCGTTCGTGCCGCGGAACCTGCTGCCGACGCCACCGCAGATGCCCGAAGCCCCCGGCGGCGATGGCGTCCGCAAATGGCTCGCCCCCACCCCGGCCACGAACTTCGCGAAGATCGACACGCCGTTGCAGAAGTTGGCATCGCCCGGTCCGACCGTCGGCGCCGTCGGCGGTCCGACCGTCGGCGCCGTCGGCGGTTCATCGTCGGGCGCCGGCGGCGGGCTGTCGGCGGGTAGTCACCCCACCGCCGGTTCCCCACCGCTGGGCACGTCCACCCACAGCGGTGTGCTCCCACCGACCACCCCACGACCCACGCCCCCGATGCCCGGCGGCGGCCTGCCGATCGGTGCGGTCGGCGGCTCCTCGGGCGCACCCGCGGGCGGCGCGCCCATGGGCGCCGGTTCGAACGCCGGTGGCGACAAGGAGCGCAAGACGGCCTCGTACATCAAGGGCGACGACCTGTTCACCGTGCACGGCGTCAACCCGCCGCCCCCGGTGATCGGTGACACGCAGCCGACACCCCCACCCGCCGACTAGCACCGCGAGGACGACTTCACCGTGACTACTCCCGGACCGGGGCACCTACCCGGTTTCGACGTCGACATCAGCGCGTTGGCCACGCACCAGCAACACCTCGGCGCGGTCCTGGACCAGTTGTCGGACGCGTTGCGGGCCGCGTCCGACACCCACCTGCCCGAGGAGGCGTTCGGGCCGTTCGGCGCCCCGCTCGCGGCGGCGATCAAGCCGACGGCCGACGAGGCGCAACGCGCGTTCGAGCGGGCCGTTGAGTCGATGGGCACCCACCAGGACGAGATGCTGCGCACCGTTCGCGACTACGACGACGTCGAAAACGCGAACAAGGGCATGTTTCTCATCCGCGGCGAACCGGAGTCGGAATGACCGAGCCGGTGGGCCTGCGCCGCGCCGACGAACTCCACCGGATCAACGAGTCGGTGCGGCGGAACGACTGGGTCGGCCCGGACACCGTCGTGGTGCCCGGCGGCACCTCCGCGCTCGGTCCCGCCCCCGACCCGGTGGACGTCCTGTCGAACACCGGCATCCCCGGCCTGCTCGACCAGTTGCAGCCGATGCGCGAGGCGCAGCGGTGGTTCGCCGGCGACCCGGGCGCGGTCACCGCGTACGTGGAGAAGTGGCAGCGCGTGGCCGATCTCGCCCGGGAAGCCGGCGACGGCTTCGACACCAGCGTTCGGCGGAACACCACCGACTGGGCGGGCGAAGCCGGGACCCTGTACCGGGAGAACGCCGCCACCCACCAGGACGACCTCGACACGCTGGTCGAGGCGGCGGAGGCGATCGTCGCCCTGGTGACCGCAGCCGGTGACCTGGCCGGGAGCAGCCGGGCGCACATCCAGGAATCGGTGACGCAGTGCGTCGACGACATCGTCAACCGACTGCCGGACTACTACAACGTCCTGAATTCCGGCCACCCGGTCGCGCTGAACCACGTACTGGCCGACGCCGCCGCCATCGTCGCCGGCTGGGCCTGATCCCGGAAGGAAGACCACCCGATGCCCAGCCGCAGCCGCAGCAACAGCCCGAACAGACGACGTCCTCCACGACGACCCGCCCAACCCCCGCCCCGGATCATCGCCCCCCGGTACGGCTCCCCGCTCCGCGGGGTCTCGGAGGTCGCCCGGGACACGGTGGACAACGGCCGTCGTCTGGCCGACACCAGCCAATCGATGCAACCATCCATCCGGGGGCAGGCGAATCCCGGCCGAGGCTCCTACGCGAACGTGGCCGGCGGCCGCGCGAAGCCCGCACCGGCCTCGATCTCCGTGATCATGCCCTCCGGCAGGGGCACGACCGGCGGCCGCAGACCCACGACAGCGAGCGACCTCCCCCGACTCGGACCACCCACCTCCGGCGCGACCCCGGCCGTCGCCCGCACGCCCCTCCCACCGACCTCGCGGCCGCCGGCTTCCGGCAGGGGTTCCTACGCGAGCGTGGCCAGCAGCGGCCAACTCCCCCCACCACTCCCGCCCCCCAGGCAAAGAGTGCCACCCCTTGCCCCACCTCCTCCACGGATTCCGGCACCGCCCCGGTACGTGGGCGGCGAGACCGTCCACAGCGTGGAGCGACTCGCCGAGCGTTCCTCCGACGCCCAAGCGCGATACGACGCGATCGCCGACCCGGTCAGCAGGGTATGGCAGCCGAAGCACAACAGTTGGCTGTACACCGGGCGCAACGGGGTGAGTGTGGCCGTCAACAAGGACGGCACGTTCAGGACCATTTTCCATCCGCGCGACTTCGACAAGTGATGACAGGAGGAACTTCCAGTGGACAGCCCGGACGAAGTCGAGCGGATGATCACCGAATGGCGCGCGGGCGTCGCCGAGCAGGCCGAGCGGTTCGACGCGGCACGCCGCGCGATCGACGAGGTGTCGGTGACCGAGACCGCGGCCGGCGGCGCCATCGTGCTCACCGTGGCGTCCTCCGGCATCCCCACCGACCTCCGGCTCGGTGACGGCGTCGACCGGATGAAACCCGACCAGGTCGCCGCCCAGATCATGGCCTGCCTGCGACGGGCCCAGACGCGCCTCGCCGACCGCGTCGGCTCGGTCGTCGTCGACACCATCGGCGACGCGGCCGGCGGCCAGGCCATCGCCGAGGAGTACCGCCACCGCTTCCCGCCCCTACCCGGCGAGGACGACCACCGTCCACCGTTGGTGGAGAACGCCGACTTCGGACTGTCCGACCTGGCCCCCGACCCGACACCACCCGCCACCGTTCCAGCAGCCGCACCCGTCAGGGCAACACGCCGCACACCGGCGGACGACGACGAGGACTGGGACGCACCGTTGTGGTGACCACCCGACCGCCCGGGCTCGACGCGACCAGCGCGAGCCCGGTCGCGCGTTTCAGAGGACGGTAATCGTGGCGTCGACCTGACGCACCTGACGGCCCGTCCCGTCGTGGCGACGGCTCCGGCAAGGCAGCGGCCGAGCGCGACGCGACGACCAACCTCGACGGGCCCTGGATCACTCGCCTACATTCGAAACTCGATAAAGTAGTCGAGATCGCCGGGACGCAACCGACCCCCGAGGAGACCCGTCAACCGTTCGAGACTTGCACCGACCACCGGAAAAGAGTCTCCATGCAGATTCGAATGGTCACCGACTAGCGACCTGACCACTGAACCTTTTTCATCCTGCGGCGACTTCGTAGTTCTGTAGGACGTGGATGGCCTTGGCCAGTCGCCCGGTGCGGTAGGGGCAGCAGCGGAGTTTGCGCAGGACGCGCCAGGTCTTGAGTTGGGCGTTGGCGCGTTCGCCCGGTCCGCGCAGGCGGGCATGGGCTCGGTTGGCCTCCTTCTGCGACTCGGGCTTGTTCCTGCCCTACTCGATCCTCAACCGGTCGGTGCGCATGGCCCAGGCCCGGGACAAGGTCAAGCGCAACGTGGTGCCGCTGTGCGAGGTACCGACCGGGCAGGCTGGCCGTCCGTCGAAAGCGCTCACGCTCGACCAGGTGGCCGCGGTGCTCGACGCGTCGGAAAACACGCCGATGTACGCATACATCGTGTTGTCACTGCTGATCGGCGCGCGCACCGAGGAACTACGCGCGTTGACGTGGGAACACGTCGACCTTGAGGGCAAGCCGGATACCGATCCGATCGTCCTGCCGTCCATCTCGGTGTGGCGGTCGGTGCGCCAGGATGGCGACACCAAGACCCGCAAGTCACGGCGCACGCTGGCCATGCCGACGCGGTGCGTGGACGCGCTCAAGGCACACCGCGTCCACCAGGACGCCCGGCGCGAACTGGCAGGCAAGCGCTGGCAGGAACACGGACTGGTGTTCGCCTCACAGGTCGGGACCGAACTGGACTCCCACAACGTCCGACGCGCGTTCCGGCGCGTGGTCAAGGCCGCTGGACTCAACCCCAAGGACTGGACACCTCGCGAGATGCGGCACAGCTTCGTGTCGGTGCTGTCCGCTTCCGGCGTCCGGATCGAGGACATCGCCCGACTGGTCGGACACAGCGGCACCGCGGTCACCGAAGCGGTCTACCGACACCAGATCGTGCCCGTGATGGTCGAGGCAGCGACCGCGATGGACCGCATCTTCCCCAAGGCGAGCTGACACCCGCCGGTCGGCAGGCATGATCGTCTCCCCATAGTCACCCAGTTAGTCACTCACCGCCGTGTGAGACGACCACAAGATCAAGAAGAAGATCGAATCTCTGAACTGAAAGAGCCCGCTGACCAGGCGTTTTACCTGAATCAGCGGGCTCTTTTGGCCGTCGGGACGACAGGATTTGAACCTGCGACCCCTTGACCCCCAGTAGTGGGGTCGAGCCTCGGTCGGGATCGGTCAAGTGAGTGATTCGACTGCCAGCATGTCCCCTCGGGGGTGGTTTCGCGGAGTTCGGGAGTGTTCAAGGGCGCGGCATCGGAGTCCGTGTCCGTTGACCGCGGAGGCTGCTCGTGGACTACCCCTATGGTGATCGACTGTTCGCCACTGCTGTTCCGGAAGCCGGTAACGGACCCGCGTCGGCGGCACCGAAGCCGGAGACCGCGCCCGACGGCGATTGCGTCACCACGCCGGCGAGGTTGTTGCACACACCCGCCCAGGCCGCCCGCATGTTGGCGGTGCCCGAGTCGTGGCTGCGTCGGATGGCCGGACGCCGGGAGATCGCGTGCACGTTGGTGGGCAAGCATCTCCGGTTCTCCGACGCGGACCTGCACTCGATCATCCAGCGTGGATCCCGACCCGCCCGCCGGGACGACACCTGCGGACGGGAAACACTCGGCCGGCATCCCCGACACCGGAGGCCGTGAACACAGTTCGGTTGCACTCCAACGGATATGGAGCGTCACTGTCGTCCGCCGTCATCCACAACCGACGGACATCCCTACCGAGAAGGAGATTGCCATGGCGTGGGCGGAGAAACGCGGCGACGGGTATCGGGTGCGGTACCGGTTGCCGGACGGGTCGTTGTTCACCGAGAACGGGTTCGACACGCGCGAGGAAGCCGAGAACCGGGCCAGGGACGTGGAGTCCGATCAGCGACGGGGACGGTTCGTCGATCCCAGGCTGGCGCAGACCCGGTTCGGCGACTGGGTGCGCGAGTGGGTCCAGGCCCACGACGTCAGCGCGGTCACCTGGGCCACCTACGACTCGCACCTGCGCAACCACATCCTGCCCCGCTTCGCCGACACCGAGCTGGGCGACCTGTCGCGGATGGTGGTCAAGATCTGGGCCAAGCAACTACGGCGGTCGTTGGGCGAGCGCAGCGTCACCGACGTGGTCAACCTGCTGTCACGGATCCTCGGCGAAGCGGTCGACGAAGGCCTGATCGGCGCCAACCCCTGCCGCAAACTCCGCCTCGCCACCGGCGACCAACCCGAACGGCCCCACGCCACCGCCGCCCAGATCGCCGGCCTGGCCGCCCGTGTGTCCGCCGACAACGCCGCCCTGATCGTCACCGCCGCCTACACCGGCCTGCGCTGGGGTGAACTGACCGGCCTGCAATGGGCACGGGTCGACACGGCCAACCGGGAGATCCGCGTCGACGGCAAAGACGGCGCCCTGCACGAGGTCGGCGGCAAACTCACCCTCGGACCGCCCAAGACCCCCGCCAGCGTCCGCACCGTGCACCTACCCGAGTTCCTGGCCGACCTGCTCGACGAGCACCACGACCGCCACCCCCACGCCCGGTTCGTGTTCACCGGAACCGACGGCGGCTTCCACCGACGCTCCAACTTCCGCCGCCGCGTCTGGCTACCCGCCCTGCGCGGCGACACCGGCCGACCGCGGATCAACACCGAGATGCACTTCCACGACCTGCGCCACACCCACAAGACCTGGCTCATCGAGGACGGCGTCCCCGAAGTCCTCCAGCACAAGCGCATCGGCCACAAGTTCCACGGCGTCATGGGCGTCTACTCCCACGTCACCCAACCCATGATCGACACCATGCTCGCCGCACTCCAACACCGCTGGGAGCAAACGCGGGAGCAGACGGGGAGCACGAACCCATGACCACCTTCGCAAATACGGTTGTGGTCAAGATCGTTTGCTCCCCAGATGCTCCCCGAAACGATCAATGACCCGCAGACAGCGATCGTCTGCAGGCCATTGACCAGGTAAAACACACTGTGGGCGATACTGGGATCGAACCAGTGACCTCTTCGGTGTGAACGAAGCGCTCTCCCGCTGAGCTAAACGCCCTTATTCGGTTCTCACTCCCCGCTCTCGCGGTGTGGCCATAGCTTACAACATCATCCCCGCGAACCAAAAATCGGGCTCTGCAACCAGGTCCAGTCGAGCCCGAACCAGCCGCCGACCAGCGCGAACGCGCCGAGCAGCCAGCACGTCACCACCACGACGAGACCCGTGGCCGCCAGCACCAGCCCCTTCACCAACAGGTTCTGCCGCTTCAGCCACGCCACCCACGCGTCGTAGTAGCGCTTGGCGAACCGGAGCACCCGGCCCGCCCACTCGAACTCGGTGGCCAGGATCGCCAGCCCGGCGAAGACGACCAGCCAGCCCGGACCCGGGTACGGGATCATCAGCACGCCCGCGACCAGCACCAAGCCGCCGACCACGCCGACACCGATGCGATAGGTCAGGTTCAGCGCGGGGTTGCGGCGGAACCGGTGGCGGTACCCCTTCCCCTTGGCGGTGTCTTCGCGCTGCTCTGTGCCCATGCCCACATCATCGCTCATCCGCCGCGCGCACCGCAGCGACCTGGCCGGACAGCGGTGCGGTCGACTGATTCACGGACGAAGTGATCAACCGACCGCCCAATGTGGCAAACGCCACACGTTCTCCGTTGTCCGGTGCTCGACGGCTTGCTTGCCGCAGGCACGCCAACGCACGTTTCCGCGCAGTTCGCGGCTGCCGCGCCTTTCACACGTCACCGCACAGGTGACCGCAGGTGTGACGTTGCGCTCGGACACCTCGCCAGACCGGGGGACGTTGCGTCTACCCTGGCTGTTCTCCCGACAGACCGCGTGCGGTCGCGCGCCACTGGCGATGGCCACGTGCCGGAGGTCGTGGGCGGCGAGGTTGCGCCGGAGGGCCAGGAGCGCCCCCTGGACGACCAGTCCGGCCAACTCCGGGTCGACGCGGATCCGCCGGGTGAGCGAGAACGAAGGCTTCGCGTACCGGTCGTGGGGTTCGCCGAAGGGCAAGCGGTCACGGATCGTGACGCGGACGACGAGCTGCACGTCCGGGGGATACCGGGTGTCGCGGTGGCGCGAGTCGGTGGGCCAGAGGGGCACTCGCGTCCAACATTCGCGCAACAGCCGGTACCGGGTTAGGAGTGAACCCAGCAAGATGGGAGCAGCCGGGAGCCAGTGGACACGGAACGCATCGAGGTGGTCGCCCAGTGGAGTTATATAGCCCCGAACGGGTGATAAACCTCGTGAACACGAGCGTTCCTCGCCACATATACGTCACATGTAGAGACCTCGGTCGTTCCATTGGCCGGGAAGGGAGAAGAGGGTAACGACGATGCGCAACGACCACGTGACACTCCGCTCAACAGCGGTCTTCGACCTGCTGGCGCCGCGGACCCCGGCCGTCCCGGTGCAGGTGGAGCTTCGTTATGACACGAAAGACCCGTACGCGGTAGTCGCCGCGTTCCGGACCGGCCGCGCCGGGTGGGTGGAGTGGGTCTTCGCCCGCGACCTGCTCGCCGACGGCCTGATCGCCGACGCGGGCGACGGCGACGTCCGGATCCGCCCGGCCGCCGACGACCCCGAGGTCGTCGTGATCGAACTCAGCTCCCCGTCGGGCCACGCCATGTTCGAGGCGTCGGCTCAGGAACTGGCCGACTTCCTCGACCGCACGTACGACGTCGTGGTGCCCGGGAACGAGCACCTGTGGGTCGACGTCGACGAGGCCCTGACCCACCTGATCTCCAACGATCTGACGTAAAAGCGCAGGTAGCGGGCCTGTGAGGGCGTCAGGGGACCCCCGATTTGATCCCGCTGCGGTGCATGTAATAAAGTTCCTCTCGCACCGGGGAAGACCGGAACGACAAGCCCCAAAAGGGAAACGTTCCGAGAAATCCACGGAGCATGCGGATGTAGCGCAGTTGGTAGCGCATCACCTTGCCAAGGTGAGGGTCGCGAGTTCGAGTCTCGTCATCCGCTCGGCAGAGGGCCCCTTGGGCTCAGGCCTGACTCCTGGGTGCTAGCCTTCAGGAGTCACGGCGGAGTGGCCGAGTGGCTTAGGCAAGGGCCTGCAAAGCCCTGTACACGGGTTCGATTCCCGTCTCCGCCTCGGACGATTAGCTCAGCGGGAGAGCACTACCTTGACACGGTAGGGGTCACTGGTTCAATCCCAGTATCGTCCACCAGAGAAGTGCAGCTCAGAGGCGCGCGGTGGGGGGGGGGAGCGGCTGCGGGTATCGGGGTGTTGTTGTATCGCTAGGTCTGTGGGATACCGCCGAGCGGGGGC
>NZ_JBHYXZ010000021.1:25526-37990 GCF_042752395.1 Actinosynnema sp. NPDC059335
ACACACAAAAAAACCCCGCGGGCCGCCTTGTTTTTTTAACACCCCCCCCCCCCCCCACCCCCGCCCCCACCCCCCCCCGCGGGGGCCACCCCCCCCCCCCGGGTCTCTGGCGTTTGACCGTCATCTGACCGTGAACCTCGCCTCGACTGCCCGACGCTGCGACAGGCCTGCACGCGGTCGACCTGCACCGGACCAGGGCGAGTTCCGGTTCCTTGCCAGACCCGAGTTCTGATCATCCGACCGTCAGCCGACCGTGGGATCCGCCACGCTGGCATGACGGTGGCGAACGCGCTCAAACGCCACCAGGGCCGCCTCGTCAGACTCGGCAAGAGTGTGCAGGTACCTCTCGGTAGCCCGCAGGCTGGCGTGGCCGAGGCGCTCACGGACGGTCTGGAATGTCGGCACCGCCGGCGAGCAGCCACGAGGCATGCGCGTGGCGCAGGTCGTACATCCGCACCCGACGCGTGATCCCGGCTGCGGCCAGGGCTGGTTTCCAGATGGTCCTGAGATACCACCTGCGAGGTAGGTGCCCATCGGTGTCGACTCGCCGTCCGCACCGAGGCCGATCCTTGCCCTGTGCGCGTCGCCGGGCCCGGTGGCCGGCGTAGGCGGCGCGGCACGTTTCACATCGGCATCCGCGGGCAGAGTAGCGCGACAGCGTGCCGTGGTCGCCCGAAGTCAACCTGTCGTCGAATGGGTTCGTGTCGATGACCGCCGCGTGCTGAGGGAATGGGAACAGCAGGTCGCCGGGTTCGAGGCCTCATCGCTCAACGTAGGCCGCCACCCGGTCGACCAGTTGTCGACGCAGCCGCAGCCGCCGGAAGTCCCGGTCCTTCGGGTACTCCTTCACCAGGAACCGACCGCCGGTCGGATGGAACCGCGGCTCGACCTCCTCCACCGTCCTGGCCACCGTCAACAGACACGCCGCCACATCGAGGTCACACACGCGCAGCTCCACCGAACACCCGACTCGATCGCCACCTCCACCAGCAACCGCCACCGCAGGCCGGGTAGCACATCGAGCAGCGACTCGAACTCCACAGGCTCCAGCACCCGCAATGGGACCGGTGCCACCACCGGACCGCGGAGCCCGACGCACGGGTGCTGCAGCACCACCTGGTCTCGCAACGCCGTGGTGAAAATCGAACCGAGCACGGTGCGACACCACTGCACCACCTGCGCCGACACGTCCTCATCGCACAAGCGGTGCACGAAGTCCCGCACACGACCCGACACACCCACACGTCGCCTCGAATACCCCACAAACACCACCTCCGGACATGCTCGATCAGCTGAAACAGCAGCTCATCGAGCATGTCCGGTTCAACGGCTCCCAGCTACAAGGTGCTGCGCTCAGACCCGCTAACGAGATTCCGCACATCGTGAGGCGTGTGGGTCAGGTAGTGACGCAGCAGATTGGCGGTGGCATTGGCGTCAGCGAGGGCTCGGTGAGCCGTGCCATCAGTGGTGGGTATGCCGATCGCGGTGAGGCAGTCGTGCAGTTTGCGACGACCTGCCTGGTGGACGTGCAGGTCGAGCTTCATCGTGCACAGCGTCGCGCTCAACGCGAGCCGGACGTGGGTGCGGGCGAACTCCGCGTTCAGGAAGTTCAAGTCGAACGAGGCGTTGTGGGCTACGACGACGGCGTCCGCCAAGTGAGCGGCGAGGGTGGGGGCGATGTCGGCGAACGTGGGAGCGCCCACCACCTCGTCCTCGGTGATGCCGTGGATCTCGGAGGCGGCAAGTGGGCGTTGTGGGTTGACCAGTGCGCTCCACTCCCCCAGGACGGTGCCGTCGGGGGCGACGCGGATGACCGCTACCTCGATGACCCGGTCCTTGCCCCAGGCGGCGAAGCCGGTCGTTTCGACGTCCACGACCGCGTAGGCCGTCGGGGTGGAGACGAGAGGTGCCGGGACGGAGGAGGTCCCGGTGATGACGTCGACTTCGTACTCGGGCAGTCCATCGACCAGGGCGGTCAGTGCGGAACGTGCCCCTGCCAGGTCGAGGTACCCGGCGGCGTAACCGCGGGTGCGCAGTGGCTTGCCGAGGTGGACGTCGTGCTTCTCTACCGTCGTGTCGGGCAGGGCGGCGGCGATGTCCTCGGCGGTGATGTCGTCTTCCAGGAGTAGTTGCTGGAGGACCGCGCGCAGCTGGGCCGGTGTGCACTGGGGCACGGTGAAGGCGACGCCGTCCCGGACGGCCGGCACGCCCGCCCTGGTCAGCCACGCCGTCAGGGTGTTGAGGATGCGATCGCCGCGCCACGGGAAGACGATGGTGTCATTGCCCGTGGCCAGCGCGGGGTTTCGGGCGAGGTCGAAGCGGCGGTAGGCCGCGCGTCCTTCGTCGAGGAGGCGTTGCGCGGTGGCGTCGAGATAGCCGGGGACATGGTCGGACTCGTACCACATGCGCATTCGGCGGCGGACTTCGTCGTGAATCTCGGCTCGACCGCCGCCGAACTTGGGCGCCCGTCCACCGTGCGAGGGCTCCACCTGGATCAGGGCCGCCCGGTCGTCCACGGAGACGATCTTCCAACGCCTGCCGGCGAAGATGACGAGCGAACCGACTTCGGTGGGTGTGGTCATGTGCAGCACGCCGAGAGTGCGGGAGCCGTGCACCAGCCGGTACTCCTGCTTCTCCGCGAAGACCGCGTAGAACGAGTAGTGGTTGACGATCCGCTCCCCCACCCTGCCGAGCAGCAACAGGCCATCAGCCTCCTGCTGGACGAGTTCGGCTTGGCCGAGGTCACGCAGCAAGGTGGCGAAGGTCGTCTTGTCGATGTGCGCGAACGGTCCGGAGAGGCACAGCGCTTGGAACAACTCGACCGGGCGGACGCCTTGGTGTTGGGCGATCACCGACATGAGCTGCTGGATGAGCGTCGACAGGTGCAGCGAGGACGTATCCGCGGGCTCGTACCAGCGCTCGGACAGCAGACTCATCATCGCCACGGCCTGGAACAGCTCGGCGCGCAGCTCGTCCTGGGGTGCGATGTCGGCGTTGATCTCCTGGGCGGTCACGTACATGCGCAGCACCGCGGGCTCACCGCGGCGTCCGGA
Organism: Actinosynnema sp. NPDC059335; assembly: GCF_042752395.1. Lineage (NCBI taxonomy): Bacteria > Bacillati > Actinomycetota > Actinomycetes > Pseudonocardiales > Pseudonocardiaceae > Actinosynnema > Actinosynnema sp. NPDC059335. The sequence continues at coordinate 28,580 of NZ_JBHYXZ010000021.1, forward strand.
CCGGCCGATGCGCTGACGCAGGCTCGCCACCGAGGGCGGAGCCCCGACCTGGGCGACGGAGGTGAGCGTGCCGATGTCGATGCCCATCTCCAGCGTCGAGGTGCACAGCACGGTGACCGGCCGATTGCTCTTGAGCAGGCCTTCGACGTGCTCGCGCACGTCTTTGGCGAGGCTGCCGTGGTGCGGGAAGAACTCGTTGGGCACGGCGTGTTCCTCGCTGCGGCGGCGCAAGCGGTCGGCGTACAGCTCGACGTCTCCTCGGCGGTCGAAGAAGACGAGGTTGTTGCCGCCTCGCAGGTTGGTGAACACGTGCTCGCTGATTCGCTCGACGGACGTCCCCTCGTCGGATTCCTCGTCGTCGGTGATCGGCGCCTCGTTGACGTACCCGCGAATGATGGCGCTGATGTCGGCACTTTGATGCGAGGCCGTCACGAGGTGGACGTCGTCGCCGTTGCCTGGGCGCAAGTAGCCACGCGCTGACTCCATATCGCCCAGGGTTGCCGACAACCCGATGCGGGGAACGCGACGCCGGGTCGCCAACTCGACGCGGTGCAGCAGCGACTGGAGCTGGGCACCGCGCTCTGTTCCCATGAACGAGTGCATCTCGTCGATCACGACCCAGCGCAGGGCGCGCAGCAACCACCCGATCTCCATGCCCCGCAGGACGAACATGGCCTCCAGCGACTCCGGCGTGATCAGCAAAATGCCGTCGGGTTTGTTGAGCACCTTGGCCTTGGCCGAACCGGGCACGTCACCGTGCCAGCGGTGCACCGGGAGGTCCAGTTCTTCGCACAGCTCGTCGAGGCGGCGGTGCTGGTCGTTGATCAGCGCCTTGAGCGGTGACACGTAGAGCACCCGGATCCCGCCGTCGTCCACCTCGTCGAGCAGGGCGGAGCAGATCGGCAGGAACGCCGCCTCCGTCTTGCCCGACGCGGTGGCCGCCGAGACGATCAGGTCCTCGGTCCCCTTGAGCACCAAGGGGATCGCCTGTTCCTGCGCGTCGTTGAGCTTCTGCCATCCCTGCCGGTGGATCCAGCGCTGGACCTTCTGGTGGAGGCGGAAGAACTGGGAGGATCCCGGTGGGGCGTCAGAGGCGGAAGGTGGCCAGCTCATCGTCCACCCTCGACTCGTCCTGCGTGGCCGGTTCCAGTGGTTCGAGGTCGGGGTTCAGCTCCGCCTGGAACCGCACCGCGCCGACGAGCGGCTCCCACGGTTGGCCGGGGTTGTGCTCGAGCACCGAGAGCAGGTTGAGGAACTCCCGGATCGTGGTGCGTGGGGTACGGAAGTAGGCGTCGCCGATGTTCTGCGAGCAGTGGTGCATGAACGCGTGCAGTGCTTCGTCGGGTACGAGGTACTGCTGCGGGTCGCCCGAGGCGTGCACGTGGCGCAGCTTGGTGAGCAGGATGTAGAAGTCTTCCTGCGTGAGGTTGGTCAGCCGCAGCACCGGGCCGGAGTGGTCCACCAGGCCGTTGGTGGCGAAGGCGTTCTCCGACAGGCGGGACTGGAGTGCCTCGTAGGAGTACAGGCCGCGGCGGGTGTCCATGAGGAACTCGGGCGTGCCGCCGAACAGGAATCCCACGTGGGTGCTGATGCCCTGGAGGCTGTCGTTGACGATGCGCAGGATCTGCTCGTAGTTGGCGGAACGGGCCTGTGAGGACGTGAGCTTGTAGAGGTTGACCATCTCGTCCAGGCACACCAGCAGGCCGCTGTAGCCGGCCATGCGCACGAAGCGGGACAGGAGCTTGAGCTGGTCGTAAAAGCTCGCGTCGTCCACGATCGTGCGCACGCCGAGTGCGGCACGGGCCTCGGTCTTGGTGGTGAACTCGCCGCGCAGCCACCGGACCGCGTCGATCTTGAGCTGTTCGTTGCCGGTGTCGTGGCCACGCCAGTAGGCCTCGATGACGGTGCCGAAGTCGTAGCCGCCGACCAGCTCGGACAGCTCGGCCATGCGCTGCCGGATCACGTTCTCCGGTGACGTGCCCTGCTCACGGGCGGTGGTGAGCGCCTGGGAGACGAACCGTTCGACGATGCCCGCCAGCGCACCGCCGTCCGGCTTGGCCGAGGTCGAGGTGTTGCGGGCCAATTCGGCGTAGAGGCTGCGGGCCTGGCCGCCGGTGGCGTGCAGGCGGCGGTCCGGCGCGAGGTCGGCGTGCATCGTGACCAGGCGCTTCTTCAGCGCGGCGGCACGGATGAGGTTCAGGAAGAACGTCTTGCCCGAACCGTACTCACCGATGACGAAGCGGGCCGTGGAGCCGCCGTCGGCGACGCTGTCGAGGTCCCGCAGCAGCGACTCGACCTCGCGCGCACGCCCGACCTGCACGTGCTGCTGGCCGGAGCGGGGCACGACGCCGGCCCGCAGCGACTGGATGATCGCGTCTCGATCGCGGGGTCGGATGCGCGTGTCGTTCATGCGAGCAGTTCTCCCATTGCGTAGTCGTTGATCACGAGCCGGTCGCCGTCGTCCTCGACGACCGGTTCGTCGGCGGCCTCGACCGCCGCTTCATTGAGCACGTCGAGCGCACCCTCGGGCAGCAGGCCCGCATCGGAGCAGAGGGCGTCGAAGTCGGCACGGCTCCAGGACGGTCTTGTGGCCAGTTCGCGCAGCAGGGTCGAGTGGGCGGCGTCGAGGGACCCGACGAGGTCCACCGCGACGACCGGTGCGGGCGGCGGTGGTGGCACTGCTTCCGGCTCGTCGTCGAAGACGTCGGCGAGCAACGCGGCCACAGCAGCGCTTTCCCGCATCTTGGCTTCCACCAGGGCGGGGTCGAGACGCACCCCGCCCACCGGTGGCTCGGGCTTCGGTGGTGGCGGGATCAGGTATCCGGTCGGGCCGGTGTCCGCGGGCAGGACGACCACGGGTTCGGTGGCCGGTGCGGGGCGGGTGGACGCGGCGGTGAGGGCGTGCAGTTCGGTGTACACCGAGTCCGGCTCCTGCCCCAACAGCTTGTAGATCTTGCGCAGCGTGTCGACCTCACCGGGCGAGACCACGCCGTCCACAGCCGCGATCGCGGTGGCGAACTCGGCGACGTGAGCGCGCTGCGCGTCGGTCAGGCCACCCAGGCGCTTGGTGAGCCCGGTCAGCTTCAGCTTCGAGGCCAGCAGCCAGTCCAGGTGGGCGGTCAGCCTGATTCGCTCCCCCGGAGTCAAGTGCAGGCTCGACTCCAAGTGGGAGACCAGGTGGTCCCGTTCGGCGCTGGACACGTCGTCATCGGCTGCGGAGACCACGGCGGCGAGGTGCAGCAGCGTCGTGGCGGCGGTGTACTCGGACGTCGCGGTCGCGGACTGCGCGGCGGTGACGCGGAACAGCACGGCCGGTCCCGCGCTCTGCACCGGACCGCCCAAGCGCACGTCGGGCTCGATGCCTACGCCGAACTTGTCCAGCAGTTGGGCCAGTCCGACCGCGTCGGCCTTGGCGAACTTCCCCGACGCCTTCGCGGGCCAGCGAGCGACCAGGTCCGACATCTCGAACCCGGCTCGTGGCACGTCGGCGGGCAGCGTCCGCTCGACCAGTTCGCGCACCGGGCGCAGACCCGCCAGGTCACCGGTGAACAGCTCGGCCGGCAGCAGTGCCAACGCGGGCAGCGTGCCCGCGGCTTCCGGTTGTCGGCCGATCAGGCGGCTGTAGGCGTCCAGGTCGTTCGTGCAGGACTCGACCAGGTCCTTGAGCACTTTCGTCGGCGCGGCGGCGGTGAGCACGTCGGGCACGTCGGAGTGCCACGTCGTCGAGGTCAGACCACCGCTGGCGGGGCGGTAGGAGAGTTCCACCCGGCTCTTCAGCGGACGGACCCGGAGGCCATCTGCGTAGCGGGCCTGGTAGCGGGCGGTGAACAGCGCGCGGAACTCGTCGGGGCACCGCGTCGCGGGCGTTCTCGGGTAGATCTCGGGGTGCAGCATGGTCCAGGACCACGCCCACTCCACGGGAACGGGACGCCCTTCGGCGGCGAAGCGGCCGATGCCGAAGCGCAGGGTGAGCGGCGGGGGCCACTTGTCGTGTTCGGCCGGGTTCGGCGGAGGGCCTTCTCCCTTGGTGATGAGCGCGCGGAGAACCTCTCGGAAGGCGGTCGCGTACTGGCGGAACGACGGGTTGCCGCCGTACACGGTCAGGAGGCGGACGACCTCGCCCAGGATGCGCGGCAGGTCGGCCCGCGCGGCCGGGTCCCGCTGCGCGTCGACCAGCGCCCGCCGTTCCAGGCCGTAGAAGTACAGGAACACGTAGCCGATGTAGGCGTCCGGCGCCCACCTGCCGCCTTCGAGCCACAACAGGTACGCGGCTCGGCTGCGAGGTGTGATCGAGTGGTAGGCGGGCCAGTAGTCCATGTCCCGACCGGTGAAGTCGGGCCTGCGCCAGTCGATCGGCAGGGTCGGGTCGATCACCTCGACGTTCCGGTCAGGCACCGCGTCACCCCGGGACAGCTTGCCGATGTAGAGCATCCCACCGGGCAACGACCGGCCCGCCACCGACGACGTGGCGCCGGACGGTACCCAAGTCGGGGCGGACGCCGAGGGCTGACGTCGCGGCTGCGGCCGGGTCGGCGGTGGTGGTCCGGGCAGCGGCGGACGCGGGACGGGTGCCACCGGCGGCACGGGCGCTGGGATCGACGGCACGGGACGTGGTGGCGCCATGACGGCGGGCTTGCTCTCGAACAGCTGCCGCAGCCGGTCCAACAGCCCCACTGTGCCCCCCAACTCGCGCCGTGTCCGCACGAAAGATCCTTCTGAACGGTGACAGCGGCTACGTCGCGTCAGATCGACCCAGCGTTAGCGACCAAACGGGTGAACTACGTTGGTGACACCTTCACCTTGTCGCAGCAACGAGCCACTACGCGAGAGTTGCTCACTCGATCGTGTTATTGGTCGATGTAGCACTGCCGTGAAAGGCCGCGATGTGCGAGCCATGATCCCTCTGCATGATCACCACCCGGCGCCGCGCCCCGTGATCCCCACGATCCTCCGGAGCGTGCGACGGTGACCGGAGTGCGGATCGTGCACGCGGCGGACATCCACCTCGACAGCCCGCTGCGGGGGTTGAACGGGTTCGTCAAGGAGGACGTCGCCCACCAATTGCGCCACGCCTCGCGGCAGGCGTTGAAGAACCTGGCGCGGTTGACCGTCGACGAGAAAGCGGCCGCGCTCGTGCTGGCCGGCGACATCTACGACGGCGACTGGCCCGACTACGCCACGGGCCGGTTCTTCGCCGAGCAGATGGACTTCCTGAACGAACACGGCGTACGGGTGTTCATGGCCGCCGGCAACCACGACGCGGCCAGCGTGGTCACCAAGGCCGTGCGGCTGCCCGACAACGTGACCGTGCTGGATGTGGACAAGGCCGAGACCGTGATCGACGAAGACCTCGGCCTGGCCGTGCACGGTCAGGGGTTCGCCACGCGTGCCGTCACGAAGAACCTGGCGCTGGCCTATCCCGACCGCGTCCACGGCTTGGTGAACGTCGGAATCCTGCACACCGCGGTATCCGGCGCGGAGGGCCACGACACTTACGCACCGTGCACCCCGTCTGACCTGCTCAAGCCCAGGTACGAGTACTTCGCGCTCGGCCACGTCCATCAACGGCGAGTGGTGAACGACGGCCCGTGGGTCGCGGCGTTCTCCGGCAACCTGCAGGGCAGGCACGCCAACGAGACCGGCCCGAAGGGCGCTCTGGTGGTCGACTTGGACCGGGACGAGCCCGCCGTCCCGAGGTTCGTCGCACTCGACGTGGCCCGGTGGGAGCGGATCGAGGTCGACGCGTCCGGTCACGGGACGTTCGACGAGGTGCTCGACGCGGTGGAGACGAGCTTGGCCGACGCCCGCGTCGCCGCCCAGGGTCGTCCGCTGGTCGCCAGGGTGACGGTGATCGGGACGAGCCGTGCGGCGGGTGCGTTGAGCGACCGTGAGCGGTTGGTCGAGGAGGTGCGGGCGTCCGGTGTCCGCTCGGGCGTCACCGTGGAGAAAGCCGCCTCCCACGCGCGCATGCCGCAGACCGGCGACCACGTGGACGACCGGCTGATCGAAGCGGTGCTCCGCAGGGCTGAGGACCTGGGTCACGGCAGCCCTTTGGTCGACCGGCTGACCGCACCCCTCAAGCGCGATTTCGGCCGGGTGCTGCGCAAGGACAGCCCGCTGGACCTCAACGACCCCGCGGTGCTGGAGCGGATCACCGCGGCGGCGTTGCACGGCCTGGTCGCCAAGCTGACCACAGGGGAGGACCGATGAGGGTTCGGCGGCTCACACTGGAAAGCTACGGCGCTTTCCACAATCGGACGATCGAACTCGGCACCGGTCTGAGCGTGGTGCTCGGCCCGAACGAGACCGGCAAGACCACCGCGCTCGACGCGCTGGCCGACCTGCTGTGGTCGATACCGCAGTCCTCGAAGCGTGCCTTTCACTACCGCCGCCAAGAGCTGGCCATCAGCGCGGTGCTCGTCCTGCCCGACGGCACCGAGATCCCCGTCGAGCGACGTGCGAGCGGGATGATCGACACCGCCACCGGCGCGGAGGTTCCCGTGCTGTGGCAGGGGGACGGGGATGACCGCGGCCGGTGGCGGACTTCGTTCGGCCTGTCGCACGAGGAGCTGCGCAAGGGCGGTGAGCACCTGTTCAAGGGTGAGGGCGACCTCGCGTCCCTGATCTTCCGAGCCCGGAGCGGGCAGTCCGTGCACCACCTGCTGGACTCGCTGTCGGCGCGTGCCGACTCGCTCTACAAGGAGCATCGAGGAAACAAGGGTGTGCGGGCACGTCGTGCGATCGCCGAGTACGAGCAGGCGGTGCACGACGTCGAGGAGGCCACCGCGCTCGCCGCCGACGTCACTGCCATCCGCGGAGTGCTGCGCCAAGTCGGCGAGGACGTCGAGCGAGCCCGACGGGCCAAGGACGCCGCCTTCACCGAAATGGCCGGCCAACAGGCGCGCCTGCGGGTGATCGACAGAATTCGGCTGCTGGCCCAGGCCGAAGCCAGGATCTCGGCCCTGCGATCGGCAGGGCCTTGTCTGGATGCCGACGACCTCGCACTCCACGGTGAGACCGCGGAACGGCTCCGCCGTGCCGAAGACGAGATAGTCGACGTCGAGGGCGAAATCGCCGCGACGTCCGCGCAGCTGGCGGACACCGCTTCCGAGGACTCCATCCTCGAAGACCGCAGCCTGGTCGAGCGTCTGCAGCGGGAATCCACGGCCAGACTTGACGACGCGGAGCAGGCCCGGGCATGCCGGGCTGACGCCGATGAGAGCGACGCGAGCACCCGAGCGCTGCTGGTCGAACTGACCGGCAAGGTCGACCAGCCGGTGGACGTGCTGCTGAACACGCTGTGGGTCGGCGAGGATCGCGTCGCCGAATTGGACGCCGCAGCGGAGGCGCTCGTCCAAGCGGACGCCGTCGTGATCGAGCGACAACGCCAGGTAGAAGCCGCAGGCGACCGCGAACCGGCCACATCCGACGCGGAGGCACCGGACGCGCAGGTCGTCGCGTCACTGCGCGAGGCGGTGAGTGCCATCGAGGCCGAGGACTCGGTGGTCACCGCTTTCCGGCGTGCTGTTGAAGCCGTGGCGGATGCGCGGCACGAGCACGCTCGTCTGCTCACGACGGTGGGCCTGCCCGCACACACGCGTCTGGGGACACTGCCGTACCGCGAGTCGGTGATGGGCGCGCGCGACGACATCACGGCTAGTGACGATGCCATCCGCACGGCTCGTCGAGAACTGGACGACCTCGACAGGCGGTCCACCGACATCCAGAGGCAATTGTCGGACGACGAACTGCACCACGTCCCAGACCCGGCAGAGGTGACGGTTGCCCGTGCGGCTCGCGACGACCTGATCACCGAGGTCGTGCGCGCTTGGCTCGCGGGTGAACCGCCCGCACGAGCGCCCGGTCTGCCGGTGGAGGTCGAACGCGCCGTCCGCGAGGCCGATCGCGTCGGCGACCTGCTCGCGGAGCACGCCGAAGTGGCGGCGAGACGCGGAGTGCTGACCGCCGAACTGGCGAAGACCCGTGCCGAAGCGATCGTCGCCGGATCGAAGGTCGCGGAGGCGGAACGTGCGTGCACGGCAGCCCGCCAGGCGTGGGAGGCCATCTGGGCACCGGTTGGCGTTCCGCATCCGCCCGTCACCGATGCGCTCGTGTTCCACGAGTCGCTGGCCGATGCGCTCGTGGCCGAAGGACGGGCGGTCACCGCGAGCCGCACCGCCGAGGACCTGCGTCCCGCGGTCGAGGAGAGGCGCCACTACCTGGCGGACGTAGTCGCCCGGGCGGGACGACCTCGGCCCGAGGCGGACATGGACAGCCTGCTCGAAGCGGCGAGACACCTGCTGGACGAGGACGACGACGCACGCGAAGCCCGTGCGGTCGCGCGGAACGTACGGGCCATCCGGCAGGAGGCGGAGCGGGAGCTCGAACGGGCACGCACGCGGCGGAACGAATCCGCGGACCGGTGGCGGACGACCCTGGCCACCGGCCACCTCCCGGACCTGAGCCCAACCGGGTGGTACCGGCGGCGCGACATCGTCACGCGGGCCCGCACGTCGCACGTCACCGCGACCGGCCTGCGGGAACGGGCACGGCAGCTGGCCGAACGGCACCGCGGGTTCGTGGACGAACTGGCGGCGCTCACCGCACGCCTGGGCGTCGAGGGTGACCACGTCACCGACGTGCTCGACACCCTCTCGGCCCGGGTCCAGGCGGCGATGCAGGCCAAGGGCACCGCGGACAACCTCGTTCGCAGGCTCGACTCGCTGCGCCGGAAGCTCGAAGAGCACATCGAGCAACGGCGCCTGGCCATCGCCGTTCTGGACGACTTGCGTCAGCGGACCGACGCTGTGGACCTCGACGCCGCGGCTGAACGAGGCGAGGAACTGGCCGGCCTGTTGACCGACGTCGACCAGCACAGCGAAGTGGTGCGCACCGCAGTGCCACGAACCGACCCACGGCAATTGGTCGCCGAGTTGAGCGATGTCGACGAGGAACAACTGCGGATCGACGCCGACACGGCCGGCCGGCGGTACGAGGACGCCGATAAGGCGCACGAAGAAGCACTCCGCCGTTACGGCGAGCTCTCTCAACGGCACCAGGCTCTGATCACCCGGCCCGGCGCCGCCGAACTGCACGCCAAAGCGCACGAACGACTGGCAGTGCTGGCCGACGAGGTCGAGGAGTACCTCGTGGCCGAGATCCAGCGCACTGTCCTGCGCGACGAGTTGGAGGGCTACGAGCGGGAGCACTCGTCACCGCTGCTGGAGACCGCCGGGCGCATCCTCGAAGAGCTGACCGGAGGGCGTTACGTCGCCCTGCGCACGCACAGCGACGCCAACGGGCGGTCGTTGCGCATCGTGGGCGCCGCCGAGCGACCCCGCCCCCCCCCGCGCCCCGGGTGCGGGCGGCCCGGCCCCGCGCGGGCGCACCCCCCACACCCCCCCGCCCCCA
>NZ_JBHYXZ010000021.1:38000-41377 GCF_042752395.1 Actinosynnema sp. NPDC059335
GCGGCCGCCCCCCGGCCGAGCGCCCCGCTGGGCGCCCCCCCGCCCCGCGCCCCCCCCCGCCCCCCCCGCGGCCGCCGCCCCCCCCCCGCGCCCCCCCCCCGCGACCCCGGAAACCGGACGAGCTGTCGGAGGGGACGGCCGACCAGGCGTTCCTCGCCCTCCGCCTGGCCGGCATCGAGTCGTTGCAGGACGGCAGGCGGACCCGCGGGCTCCCGACGCTGCCGGTCGTCCTCGACGACGTGCTGATGACCTTCGACGACGCTAGAGCCGCTGCAACGCTCAAGGTGATGGCACGGCTCGCACGACGGTGGCAGATCGTCGTCTTCAGCCACCACACCCACATCCGCCAAGTCGCCGAAGGCCTGGAGTCCGACAACCTCACCATCGCCGAACTGGACGCCCCGTCCTCGATCGACTCAACGCGCACCCCGCAGGAGATCCGCGACGCCGCGCGCGAGCGCATCGTGATCGGCAACCACACCGAACCCGCCCCGCGCGCCACGAAGACGGTCGACCCGACCCTCGTCCGGGCATGGGCGCGCCGAACCGGCAGGCAGGTGGCGGACCGCGGCCGAATCTCGCAAGACGTCATCGACGCCTACGAAGCCGCTCACAGCTGAACCTGTGCCACCGGGCGCAGTGGATCACTCCGTGCCGGCACAGCACTCAAATCGGTTTTCCCACGGGACCCGACCTGATCAACCGGTTCCCGGTCGCACGACAGCGCCGTTCCGTCACCGGAACACAGCCGGACCAGCGGACACCGCCGCGTCTCGAGCGAAGAGGCAGTCCGCGTGACGCGTTCAACCGCGACCGCAACTCACCCGTTCAGCGCAGCGGGCACCACCCGTTCAGCGCTACGGCGAGAACGTCCAACCGCCGTATGCATCACAAGACGATCGATCGGGAGTCATTTGATGCACGAGCACCACTCAAGCCGAGTCAAAACATTCAAAACCAGCACATCGCCGCTTAAAACTGGAGCACAAGCATGACGGGCGAAATTGCGTACGACGAGCTCACGGCGGACCAACTGTCGGGCACCAGCTGCATCCGCTGCGGACGCGTTCCGGTCAATGCCATGCGGTGCCCGAGGCGCTTGCGCTGGAGGATCTCCGGCACCCCGGCCTCGATAAGCCGCGTCTCGTGCGCGTGACGTAGGTCATGGGAGTGCAGGCCAGGGTGGATCGGCGCCCATCCTCGGGTCGGATCGCCGGTGACGAAGGGCAGCCGGACCCGCCGCCGGAAGTTCGGCCGGCGCAGCAGTCCTCCGCCCAGACCGGTGGACACGTGGTCCTGCATCCGGCCGGCCCGGTGCTCGGCGAGCAGGTCGACCGGGAACGGCGGCAGGTGCACCGTGCGGACACCGGCCTTCGACTTCGGCGGCCCGGGCTCCAACCGGCCGCCCACCTCGTGCAGGGCTCCCTTGTCCGGTTCGATCGTGATCACCCTGCGGGCCAGGTCCACCCGCGCCCGCCGGCCAGCTCGCTCCACCGCAGGCACGTGTACGCCGTTGTGACCACCAACACGGCGTCCACGGGGGAACACCGCTCGGCCGGCGACCGCCGCAGCGTCTTGACCCACCCCTTCGCCGCGAGCCGCGAGATCGCCTTCAACGGCACGTCACGGAACCGCGGCAGCACGTGGTTGCGCAGGCGCGGGTCGTACTCCGCCCACGTCGTCGCACTCACGTCATGGGCGTCCGCCCGGATCCGCACCCACTCCCCCGACGGCATCACGCCCACCGAGGATTCCACGAACGTTCCCCGGCGCTGATCCGACTCGATGTCCCTCGCCCGACCGACCGCCACCGAACGATCGGTGAACCGGTCTCCGAACCCAATGCCCCATCCGGCAACCGGAACCGCACCCGAAGACCGGACCGTGCTTCTCCACTCACGCCATTACCCATCACTCCCGGTCAACGACGAAACCCCGCCCCGAACGGACGCAGCAGACCTGGACGCTCCACAAAGGACGGATGTCAGCCCGCATGTGGTCGCCACACCCATCCGAAGCCGAGTGTGTTGACGCTGCGCCCGCCACCTCGCCACCCCACGACGACCAAGGGTTGCCGCCATGATCATCCGGGGCGCACGTGAGCCGTCCGGAACCTCGGAGGACGAGCCGAGGAGCACTGCCGTCGAGATGGCGCGGGGACCGGAACCGGCGACGGAACGGAGCGCTGAGCCGTCCGGTATCGACCGTCGAGTGAGGTCGTAGCCCACACGAGTGCACATATGGCTCAAGCTCTGGAGCCGTAACGGTCGTGCTCGTCAAGATGGCCGGCGGAGGGTCTCCTTCCGCGTCGTAGTCAGGATCGATCCCCGGCAGAGAACCGGTGCCGCAGGAGCGCGGTGATGTCCCGGGCAACTCCGGTGCACCGTCTCCGCTGCCCTTACGTCGGACTCGAGCCGTTGCCTCCGGATCTCCCGCTCAGGTGAAACCGCACCAGGTCGGCGTGACACCGTCCACAAAGGATTGGTGTGCCCACACCCTGTCTGCGCCGTGGGGCGTCCATGCCGGACGACGCCGCCGAACCGCCGGCCCCACCTCACCCAACTCGGCGGAGTTCCACCGGAAGTGACGCGGATCCAGGTGGCGGCGAACCCGGCGAGGCGCAAGTCTCGTCCGCAGCGGTACCCGACGAAAGTGAGGACGTTCGTGTCCAGCACAGCAGACAGCGTCGATGCCCAGCAGGCGGAGCTCGGGAAGATCCTCGGGCTTGACGGCCCCGCGTCCGAGGACGTGCTCAGGGCCGCCGTGGGCGACGAGCAGTTCGCCCGCAACATCCTGACCTGCCGCCGCGATCCCGAACTCCTCGCCGCGGTGCTCGCCCGCCCGCCCGTCCCGGCCGAGCCCCTGCCCACGTCCACCCTCGTCGCCCGCGGCGCCTCGGCGCTGGCCCGCTGGGCGCGCACCGGCTTCACCGTGGTGACCGACGAGGTGTTCGACGCCCGGATCGCGGCGTGCAACACCTGCCCCCATCGGACCGGTCCGCAGGTCGCCGGCGTTCTGGGCCGCCTCGCGGCCACCGGCCTGGCCGACAAGTCCACCTGCGCCCTGTGCGGCTGCGTCCTGGCCCGCAAGGCGCGCCTCCCTTCCGAACAGTGTCCCGCGGCCGACCCCGACCGCCCCGGCCACACCCGGTGGGGAGACGCCCTGCCGAAGGCCCGGCCCTGAACGGCCGAGCCGGGACCGACAGCCCGCCCCAATCCCGAAAAACCAGGGAATCGCGATGGCCGAGATCGACAAGCTGAAGTTCGTCGGCGTGATGATCAAAGGTGAGAAGTACCACGTCCTGTGCAGCACGAAGAATTCCGACGAGAAGATCTACCAGTACCTGAGCACACCGAATGACCGATCCGATACGAAAC
>NZ_JBHYXZ010000021.1:41475-58831 GCF_042752395.1 Actinosynnema sp. NPDC059335
AAAGGTGAGAAGTACCACGTCCTGTGCAGCACGAAGAATTCCGACGAGAAGATCTACCAGTACCTGAGCACACCGAATGACCGATCCGATACGAAGCCGGCGGGCGGCACCGGTGACGCCGAGTCCGAGGACGTTTCGGACCCGGGGCCGATGGGTGGCACCGGCGGAACCCACTCGGGTCTGACCATGGACACCAGTTGGAACCTCGGCTACATCTACGCCGGGCTCGCCTGCCTGGAGATCCAGAGCGATAACGACAAGGTCCGTGCCTTGATCTGGGACAAAAAGATCTACCGGGCGTTCTACTGGTCCGCCTCGAACAAATTCCTGTTCTGCGCCCGACCGGATTCCGCAACCGTCGACAAGGTCGGCGATCCGGTGAACGGTTCCCGGCTGACCTCCTTCCACAACTGGTACACGGTGTCCGGCGAGAACGGCAAGCCGTTCTTCGAGATCATGGTCGACCCGCAGGAGAGGACGCTGTTCGGTCTGCAGGAGAACGGCGAGGCGTCCTCACTCCTGTGGGGAGAGTTGCAACAGCCGCACGCCACGCGGGCCATCCCTGATGGAGGAGGAGGGGCCGGTGTCGACTTCGGACTGACGCGGTGGCTCGCCATGGCCAGTGCTGCCAATGCCTCCTACGTCCTCGGGACGCCGGAGGGCAGGAGCGGAGTCGTCAAGAGGTTCAACATCGACAAGGCCGTGCCCACCGCCGACATCTCCATTCCAGTGGAATGGAGGCCCCGCGGAAAACCGGTCGTCATCACTTCGGGCGGAAAGCAGTACTGCTGCATGACCGCTCAGGGGGAAAAGGGGGCGTGGGTATCGTCGTCGCGGACATCGGGGACTTCACCACGAACAAGGCGAAGATCATCAAGCTTCCGGATGCCTATACCGTCGCGCCGTTGGCCGCAAATCCGCAGAGTGGAACTCTGTATGCGATCTGCATGGAATCGTCCAGTGCGGGAAAGACCTTGATCCAGGCGGTGAGCGCCGACGCGTCCAAGCCGGAGGCGGCACCTGTTGTCGCCGCCACCTGGCATTCGTCCCATGATCTGTACTCCGGGGATCCGGAACACCTGTGGTGCTACTCCTGGTAATAAGAAGCAATTCACGTGCCAGCCCTGCGAGGGAGGACGGTCATGGCCGCGGTCCGAGACGATAATCAAGGTTTCAATCTGGCAACCTGTGAGAAGAACATCGCCGAATACAACATGTATCCCTCTTGCGATCACGTGCCGGGACTCGAGCACCATTGCGACAAGGTTCAATCCTCTAGGCACGAGTTCTGCATGACACATGGACAGCCCAACTGGCCGATCGAGAGCCAGTGGTGTGAGCTCCCCGATGGGACGACGAAATACTTCTACGACTCGCCCGACCCGGCCTTCGACTGTCAAAATGCCGGTGGACGTGCGCATACCTGCATGTGCTGTTGCTCCTGCATGGCGTACGGCACGATGATCGGCCTGCCGGAAGGGCGGGAGGAGAGAATCGAGGCCCTCGTCCGAGGGGAACGGGTGCTGACGGGCGCGCTCGGAGTAGACGGCAAGGTCTCTTGGAGTTCGTCTCAGGTCACGTTCAGCGACGGTGCGGGGGGAGGGGGGAGCCTCGCCGTCCACCTCTCCTTCGACCGGCAGGACGGATCGGTCGGCGAGTTGATCTGCTCTCCCGACCAGCCCATCGCGCTCGCCGGCGGCACGCTCGTGCAGGCGTCCCAGTTGCACGTGCGGGACCACGTCCTGGGCGGCGACGGAGGCTCGCTGCCGGTGCGGTCCGTGGCGATCGGCGAGTACTCGGGCGGCCTGCACCACATCGGCGCGGGTAAGCCGACCGATCCGACCGGCGCCCATCTCCTCCAGGCATCCGGGGTGGTGGTCGGCGACTACTACCTGCAACTCCGGCCCGAATTGCTCGCCGGCCGTTGGGCCGCCGAAACCGAAGCCCGTCCCCACGCCTGGGAGCCCGACTACGCGCAGACGCACGAGGTGGAGAAGCACACGACCTCACTCGTCTTCGGCACCGCGAATTGCGGCACGGGCAGCGAGATCGGCACCCTGTTCACCGTTTTCAGTGACACCAACGGCTATCTCGAGAACGACGTCGCGGCACTTCTCACGCCTGCCCAGGCGAACGACGTGCTCCTGAACGGCAAGCAGATGAGCTTCGGGAACCCCATTCCCAAGTACCTGGTCGAAACGGTGTTCAAGCACATGCAGGGTTTCCTGCCCGACGTGGACCTCCACCTGGACTGGAACCGGCCCGAGCCCAACGTCTACGCGTTCCGCCGGTTCGGCCGCCAGACGGTGGTGGTGACCGGAGGACTCGCCAGGGCGGGAGTACTGGACTTCGAAGGTCTGGTCATGGCCGTCGCCCACGGGGCCAACCGGCTGTCCGGGGTCGAGCCGCTCAACGACCAGGGCTTCACCGTGACCGGCAGGGCGGACTACGACGCGTTCCACGACACGAGCCGGATCTTCTGGTGGATCACCGAGTGGTCCCGCAGCACGGGCGCCGCGCAGAAGCAGTTCAACGACCTGTTCGACCTCATCAGCGAGCAGAACGCGCAGGGGAACCCGGACGCCGGGCACGACGAGCCGTCCATCGCCTGCCGCCGCAAGTGCATCGCCTACAGCTCCGTTCTCGGCTTTCCGGAGTGCGCCGGCGGCCCTCCTCTCCCGCGGATCGCGATCGAGGACGCCGCCGCGACCACCGACACCCTCACGCTGGTGGTCAACCTCTCTCCCAAGCCGGAGAGCGTGACGGCCACCGGCAACTACGACATCACCCCGGCGGTGACGGTGACCGAGGCCGCGCTCGCCCCCGACTCGTCGTTCCACATCCTGGTCAAGGCCGACTTCCAGCCGGACCAGGAGTACCGGGTGACCGTCCGCGGCCTCGTGTCGATCCTCGGCAGCGGCATGGACCCGGAACGGGACTCGATCGGTTTCACCGCCAAGGTTCCGGCCGGCGTGCGGGGGTGACGGATCGTGAGCGAGGCCGAGCAGAGCGATGACACCGAGGCCCAGGACAAGAAGGACGAGAAGGACGAGACCGGAGTCCTCGTCGAAAAGGTCAAGGCCGGTGATACGCCGGTCACCGAACTGACCGACTACCTGGACCTCGCCGACGTCAAGTCGTTCGACGTCAAGCTGACCGGTGTGGCCCTGGAGAAGGTGACGGACAGCCAGGGCAGGACCGGCTACCTGCTCCTCGGCGACGTCGGTCAGAAGGAGCAGGCAACGACCGGCCGGCTCCTGATCTGCTCCCTGTACCTGCCCGTGGAGGAGGGAAGCGACGCGAATCCGATCCTCTTCATCGCGGAACTCGACGCCTCGACACTCTTCAAAGAGATCCCGTTCGCCGATTTTCTCGGACTCGACGATCCCGGTCTGGTTCGACTCCAGGTCATTGCTCTCGCCCGGCACGCTTTGAAGACCGACAAGGAAGTGGATGGCTTCAACAAGGCCATCCAGGAGAAGCTGTCCGGGAAGACGAAGTCCGCGCCGCCCACGCTGATGAAGAAGGCGCCCGACAAGAAGTTGGGCGGCGCAGTATGGGAACCGGGGGTCTACCTCGCGCTCGGCACCTCGCTCGGGAAGGAGGACGTGCCGGGGCTGACCTTGCGGCTCAAGAAGCTCGCCAAGAGCGAGCCCACCACGGCCGCCGAGGAATCCCCGAAAGCCAACGCGCGCCGATGGCCGATCCGCGGGTATGGGCTGAAATACCTGCCTGAGATTCCGGCCGCCGACGGCGTCCCAGGGGCGCCGGCGCTCGTCCGGATGACGATCGACGCGGGATTTGCCTACGGGCCTTTGGGACTGGAGATCATCGGGTTCGGGCTGCAGGTCCCGTTCAAGACCAGCGACCTGGTGGACTTCGTCACCCTGACGGGGATCGGGGTGCGCGCGGACTTCGCGGGTTTCACCGTCGACGGTGCCGTGATGTGGGACCAGGATGCCCGACGCAGGGGGATCTGGAAGTTCGACGGGTTGCTCGCAGTCACGATTCCCGAGTTGCTCACCTTCGTCCTGGCGGGCTCGTACGCCCAGGTCTCCAACCCGGGAGAGCCGACTTACAATTCGCTCTTCGTGTTTATCAGCCTGTCCGACTTCGTGCTGCCGCTCGGTCCCGTCACCATCACCGGATTCATGCTCGGGGGCGGGTTCAACAGCCTGCTGCGGATGCCGAAGATCGACGACATCGAGAACTTCCCGTTCGTGTCCGGGCTCAAGTCGGGGCGGGTGCTCCCACCCAAGAACGGTGAGAAGGCGGACAAGCAGGAGAGCGCGGCGGAGGTGCTCAAGAAGCTCAGCAGCGCCGACGAATCGGGCTGGGTCAGCCCGTGCGACGGCCGGCACTGGGCGGCCGGCGGGTTGAAGCTCCAACTCTGCGAGGTCGTCAAGTGCGATGCGCTGCTCGTCGTGGAGTTCGGCCACGGCGTGGCGGTGGTGCTGCTGGGCGTCGTGAAGTTCGAACCGCTGCCGAAGCAGGACGACAAGCCCTCGAAGCTCGAGATCGTCAAGCTCGTCGTCCAGTTCGAGATCGGGTACGACTTCGACCGCCATCTGCTCCTGTGCGCCTTCGCCCTGACCCAGGACTGCTTCCTGCTGACCAAGGAGTGCAAGCTCAGCGGGGGCGGAGCGCTGTACGTCTACACCGGTGGACCCTCCGGCGGGCAGTGGGTGCTCGCGCTCGGCGGCTACAACCCCGGCTTCAAGGTGCCCAAGTCCTACCCGAAGGTCCCCCGGATCGCCCTGGAGGCGAGCCTGTGCGACTCCGTGCTGATCAGGGGTGAGTTCTACTTCGCCAAGACCACCGACGGGATCATGGCCGGCATGGCCTGCTCGATCAGCGAGGACGGCGGTTGGTGGCGCTGGTGGTGCAGCCTGCACTGGGACCTGTGGGCGGAGTGGCACTCCTTCTCCCTCCGGTTCGACGTGGGAGTCAGCCTCGGGATCTCGGCCAGCATCAACCTCGGCCTCTTCCGGGTCCCGGTGTCCATCGAGATCGGTGTCGACATCAGCCTCTGGTGGCTGCCCGAGCACGGCGGGCACTGCGAGGCGCACCTGTGGGGTCTGTCCATCGGCGGCGGTTGGGGTGTGTCCTGGCCGGAGACCAAAGAGCGACCGAAGGTGCCGTGGACCAAGTTCACCCGCCAGCTGCCCAAGGCGGTGAAGGTGGTCCGCAAGAAGGGCGTCGAGCGCGGTGAGCCGAAGGACGAGACGACGCATCTGTCCGCCGTCGTCGCGGCCGGCGAAGCGCCCGGCGGCGGGAAGCCCGGTGACGGCGGAACGGCCACCGTGCCGGACCAGCCGTGGGTGTTCTCTTAGGCCGGTTTCGAGTTCACCACCGACACCGCCATGCCGGTGACCCACCTGAAGATCAACGGCGTCGAGGTGCCGGACACCGGGATCCCGAACAGCGGCTCCGTCAACCTGCGCCCGATGGGCGAGGAGGGCGCCGGCGCCACCTCCCACCACTGCCTCACGATCGACAAGCTCCGGGACGGGACCACCGACCAGTGGGAGCCGTACGACGTCCTCAAGAACGACTGGGCCGTGGCGCCGGTCCGCACCAGCGTGCCGCGCTCGCTGTTCGGCCCCAGCGGCGAGACGTCGAACGACGCCGCGAACAACACCGACGAGGGCCTGGTCCACGATCAGCCGACCGGCCTGAAGGTCACGGTTCCCGGCCCCGAGGCGGACGGGGACCCCGTCGCCGTCTTCGCCGACAAGCTGGCGATCGAGGATCTGCACCTGACGGGCAATCCGGAGAACAAGGTGCTGCCCGTCGTCAACACCGCTCCTTCCGGACCCAAGGCCCACCGCGGTGGCACGACCGTCCGCGACGACGTGGCCAAGGACCTGCTCGCCTCGTCCGCCCGCCGCGGCGCCGTCACGGCGGTCCTCACCGCCGCCGGTCTCCCGTTCGACGACCTGGACGACGACCTGGGCCCGCTGGCCGCCGCGATCCGGGACCTCTACACCGACCCGCCCCTGCTCGTAGACGCCCGAGGACACTGATGCTGAGGTTCACCGAAGTCGCCCGGCCCTGGAAGGTGACGCTCTACGACGGCTACTACCCGGCCGCCGTCGCGGGCACCTACCGGGTCCGGGTGGAGCAGCACGTCTACAACGCCGACGGCACCGAGCACACCCCCGCGCTGGAGGGCGTCACCCGCGCGTTCGACGTGCGGAGCATCCAGGTCGACATCCCGGAAGGCACCGTGCACAGCAGGGTGCCGGCGGACGGCAGCACCGGCTTCTTCGACCTGGTCCTCCCCCACATCTCGCTGAACCGCACCTCGCTGCCGTGGGAGCGCGAGCTGTCCCGGACCGAGACGCCCTCGAAGCGGAAACGGGACACCCAACGGGTGCCCTGGGTGGCGCTGTTGGTCTTCGCCGAGAAGGAGCTGCCGGGCGATCCCGGGGCCCGGGGCCTCACCGAGCAGCGGACGGCGGCCGCGTTCGTCAACCCGGCCGCCACCGACGTGCACTGGCCGAAGTTCACCATCGACGTCCCGGGGGCGACGGTCTGCCGGACCATCGACGTGCCGGCCGCGCTCTTCCGGGACGTCGTTCCGCGCTTCGACGAGCTGCGCCACCTCGCCCACTGCCGGAAGGTCGACGCGCGCAAGACCCGCAACCTGTACTACATCGACGGCGAGGACCTCGAGGTCGGCCAGTTCGCCGTGGTCACGGCCAACCGCCTGCCGGTGCGCAACGCCCGCTACGTGGTCCACCTCGTCTCGCTGGAGGGCTGCGAGGACTACGTCCGCCATCCCGACCAGCTCACCAAGCCGGTCCGCCTGCTGTCCCTGCACTCCTGGAGCTTCGAGAACTACAACGGGACGGGCCTGGAGTTCGAGCCGACCGTCACAGGGCTGGCCGTGCCGGGGCTCACCGACCCGTCGGCGCTGCTGC
Organism: Actinosynnema sp. NPDC059335; assembly: GCF_042752395.1. NCBI lineage: Bacteria > Bacillati > Actinomycetota > Actinomycetes > Pseudonocardiales > Pseudonocardiaceae > Actinosynnema > Actinosynnema sp. NPDC059335. Next base: position 48,402 of record NZ_JBHYXZ010000021.1, read on the forward strand.
TACGCCTCCCGTCCACCGGGATCACCGCCCTCCCGGGTACGGACGAGGCCGCGCGCGCCCACGTCTCCTCACGGCTGGAGGCCGGCTACGTGCCGCTGACCTACCAGGTGCCCACCGGCGAGCGGATCCCCGGCTGGTACCGCGGGCCCCTCACCCCCGTCGTCCCGACCGCACCCGAGCGGGACGCGAAGGGCTTCCTCAGCGCCGAGGAGTGCCTGGTGTACCTGGAGTCCGAGGGCGTCTTCGACATCAGCTACGCGGCGGCGTGGACCATCGGCAAGGCGCTGGTGCTGGCCAACGCGGACCTGTCCAAGCCGCTCCTCGAAGCGCGCACCCGCGGCTGGGAGACCGTCCGCCTGGCGGGCGCCTACCTGCGGTCCAACCCCGAGGCGGACCTGGCGGAGCTGCGCGCCCACCTCGACCACCCGGGTGGGCTGGCGAGGTTCGCCCGGATGCTGGAGCGCGGTCTCGGCGACCGGCTGGGAGAGGCCATGGCCGCCCCGCCGCTGCGCCGGCCCGCGGCCGGCCCCGACTCGCGGGACTCCACCCCGGTGCGGCCGGCCGAGGCCATGCGCGACCCGTCGCCGGACGTGCTGGCGCTGGCCGGCGAACAGATGGTCCGTCACCTCGCCACCGGCAATCCCGGCATCGCCGCCCGGGACCACGCCCTGCTCCACCCCGCCCCCCTCCCGGACGCGGACCCGGTCGTCCCGCCGGGAGCGACCGGTCTGGACGCGCTCACCCTGCTGTGCGCGGTGCCCTTCCACTACCTCGTGCCGGACTGGCGCATGCTGCTGCCCGCCAACGGTTCGACTCCGGCCGGCACACCGGCCGGAGTCACCGCGAAGGGCCTCGCGTACGAGGGCATGCGGCTGTTCCACCTGGACCCGGCATGGCTGAACGCCCTGGTCGACGGCGCCCTCAGCGTCGGTGTCAGCACCACCCTCGACGCGAAGCTCGCCGCGAAGCAGCGCGAGGACCTCACCGCGCCGGGTGTGACGGTCACCGGCCTGCTGATGCGCTCCCGGCTTCCGACGGCCTACCCCGGGCTGGTGATCGAAGCCCATGCGGGCCCGGACAAGGAGCAACTCACCGTCCTGCGGCGCGATCTGACCAACGACGTGCTGATGCTGCTGTTCGCCGGCATCCCCGACACGATCGTGATCCGGGAACCGGGCCACGGCATTCACATGGGGATCGACGCCGACGGCCAGACCGGCCGGAAGATCCCGCTGCGCGCCCTGACCGGCGACATCGGCGAGGAACTGGGGACCGAGTTCGACTTCACCGGGGTCCTGGAGTGCCTGCGGCCCCGGCCGGCCGGCGTCCAGCCCGACGTCCTCGACCTCAAGGGCACCGCGACCTCACTGCTCGGCCGGCTCTCGGACGCCCTGCGCGCGGCGAAGCAGTCGGTGCAGGGCGACCTCGCGCCGTCGCAGTTCGCGCTGCAACTGACCCGCGCGCCCCAACAACTCACCCTCCGTCGCACCGAAGGCCACCACCAGTGACATCCACCCACCCGCTGCTGGTCCCGATCACCGTCGACGCCCTCGCGGTGACCACCGCGCTGCGCACCAGCGGGACCTGGAACCGCTGGCAGGCCGACTTCGACCGGTTGAAGCGGCACCAGGACCCCGAAACCATCGACGATCAGCAGAGTTTCGGCAGCAAGGACTACACCGACTACAACGGCGTCTACCTGATGTGGCAGCTGCCTCAGGCGCTGCGGTCCGGTCCGCAGGACCCGAAGACCGGCCGGGCGCTGCTGCCGAAGATCCCCAACCGGTGGCTCGTGCTGCGTCACCCCGGGGCCGGCGGCCCCGAGGAGGCGACTGCGGCCTGGGTGGTCGAGAGCGACTACACGGGCGAGGACGGCACCAGCAGCTTCATCATCGGCCAGGACGCGACCCTGATCGGCCGCTCCCACCCGTTGCAGGCCACGGGCGAGGGCTGGCAGGAGGAGCGGGCCGCCGACCCGCTCTTCCTGGACGCGTTCGGGCCCGGGCTGGCCGGGTTCACCCTGTACCAGCGGTACAACGAGAACGTCCTCTCCCTGCACGACCCGATGACCGACCTGCCCGCCGGGCGGTACAGCTACCTCGTCGTCGGCTGGTACTCCAACCCGGACGGGGACCCGCTGTCCGGCAAGGCGCCGGTCGAGCAGGCGCTGGCCGCTCTCAAGTGGCGGACGGAGAAGCCCTTGTCCGGCGCAGCCGTCCTCGGTTCGCGGTACGTCGGAACGGCGCTGGCGGTCGCGTGGGACGACCCGGACCACTGCGTGAGCTCGGCGCCCGACTACAACGGCGTCAAGGTGGCCTTCGGGCAGAGCTGGGCGGACGCGCAGGCGGCCCTGACCGAGCCCGAGGTCAGTGGTCTCGACGCCGAGGAACACCTGGCCCTGACGGCGTTCCACCACGACACACTGCCGGATCTCGGCAAGCCCGACGCCGAGCGCCTCACGGCGCTGGAGCGCCACCAGCGGACGTTCGCCCGGGCGGCCGGCGGCGGCTCCTGGCAGTGGCAGCCGTCGTCCGACGACAAGACCGGACACAGCGAGCCCGATCTGAGCGCCCACAACGCCGCCCAGGCCGAACTCGACGCGGCACAACGGCAGTTGGAGGACGCCCAGCACGCCCTCTTCGACCTCGACTGGCTGCGCAAGTCGCACCAGATCACCGCCGAGGAGTACCAAACCGCCCACTCTCCGCGCGCCGCCGAACGCGACCAGGCCCGCGCGCGCGTGGACCTCGCCCGCAAGGCCCTCCCTCCCGCGCCCGCGGAGGCCGTGTCCACGCCCGACGACCCGTTCTACGAGCCGATGGACCCCGTGGTCCTGCTCTCCGGCACGAAGATCACCGAGCCCCTGGTGCCCGAAGCGCCGCTGTGCCGCACCTACGACCGGACGGTGACCGGGATCGCGGGCCACACCCTGTCCGGGACGGTGGACTCGCTGCCCGGGTACGCCTGCCTGGCCGCCGTGTGCGGCGACGACACCGCCCTCGCGGCGAACCTGTTCACCGAGTTCGCCGTCCTCGACGCCGCCGCCCGCACGCCGAAGCAGGGCGAGGAGTACTCGGACCTCCAGTGGGCCCTGGACCAGTGGGCGAAGGGCAGGCACGAGCTGATCACCGGCATCCCCGCCGACTTCACCCGGCCCTGGCCCGGCCAACCCTGGCTGCCCCGCTACCTCCTGTGGACGCTGGCCTGCCACCCGATCGCCTACCAGGACACGTCCGGCCAGTCGCCGCACTGGTCGCTGCACGGCAACGAACTGCGCTGGAACGGCGAGGGCGAGGTCGGGGAAAGCCGGCCGACCGTGTCCGGCTTCAGCCTGATCACCCCGCTCCCGCAGTTCGCCTCCGAGCGCCGGGCCCGCCACTGGGCGGCCAACACGCCGCCGGACGAGGCCGAGCAGTGGCGCCGCTTCGCCGACCAGAAGACGAAGGAGGACGCCCTGTGCCAGGCGCTCACCGGCGTCAACGCCTGGTTCCAGCAGCGCAGTCACACCCACTACCTGGCCGACGAGAACGAGCCCTACCGGGGCACCACCGTCCCCGACTCGACGATCGCGCACTTCTTCCCGGTCCGGTCGGGACAGGCCGACCTCCAGACCCTGTCCGTGGTCGACGCGTTCGGCCAGACCGTGGAACTGATCAATCCCGGCATACAACGCAGCACCCCGGTATACCGCTCGCCCTCCACCCGCCCTCACCCGAACTGCCGGATCCTGGACGACATCCAGGAGCAGTACGTTTTGCAGTTCCCACCGCGGATCCTGCACCGCGCGAGGCTGCGGTTCGACCCGGTCGACGCCCGGACCGACGCGCCGGTGCCGCCGATCGGCCCACCCGGGGGCAATCCCGTGTGCGGGTGGCTGCTGCCCAACCACCTCGACCGGACCCTGGTCGTGTTCGGGCCGGACGGCACCGCCTTCGGCCAGATCCAAATCAACCGCAACAGCGGCGGCACGGAGCGGCTGGCCTGGCGGGCCCTGCCACCGCGGCAGCCCACCGAGAGCCTCGCCACGGCCGCCACCGCCCTGCCCGGCCCGCTCGGCGCGCTGCTGACGGCCTTCCTCCAGCAGGACGCCACGGCGTTGCCCGGCCTGATGGCGCTGATCGACGAGGCCCTGCACACCCAGGACCGCTACTCCCACGAGCACGACAACCAGGCGGTGCTGATGGGCCGTCCGCTGGCCGTGGTCCGCGCCGCCCTGCGGCTCGAACTGGACGGTGCCTGCCCGGCCGGCGCCAAGGGAGCGGTCGATCCACCCGCCACACCACCGCTGACCACCTACCGCTGGCAGGTCAGGCTCGGACTGCCCGAGCTGGCCAAGGACGGCCTGGTCGGCTACTTCGGCCCCGACCTCGACGAGGACGCCACCCGGTACGACCGATTGTGGACCTCGCACTTCGGCAAGACCGCCGGATACCTTCGCCACCTGGGCGCCGGCGAGCAGGATCCGGGACTGCTGCTGACCGCCGGCTCCGCCCAGGCGGCGAAGCCCGAGCACGGCTGCCACGTCACCCTGCTGCTCGACCCCTGGCGCAGTGCCGCCGCGCTCTCCGACCTCCTTCCCGCAGCGGACCTGACGCTGGATCAGGCCGTGGTGCGGCCTGCCCTGACCCGGATGCGGGTGCCGTTCCCGCTCGGCCCGCTGCTCGCCCCGGACGGCCCCCCGGTCGAGGCCGGCTCCCTGCGGACCGTGGTGATGCCGCGCCCCGTCGCCTGGACGGGCGAATGGGAGTGGGTCGGGCCGCCGGCACCGCGGTCCGCCGACCAGGGGTGGGACCGCCGCGGCATCACCCCCTCCACCGTCACCGCCGATCCCCAGACGGAGCGCCCGCCCGCCCGCTCCGGATTCCTCCGCAACATCCGCGGCTTCCTCCCGGATTCCTGAGCCCGCGCCGCCCCTGGAGAACCGTCATGACCGCAAGCCCATTCCTTCCCATCAGCCCGGAGACCAAGCCGCAGCCCCTCCAGATCAGCACGATCGGCGACACCACCGTCGCCACCATCACCTTCCAGCTGAACCTCGACCAGTCCGTGCCGCCCTCCCACGACAAGATCGACCTCGTGCTGTCCGTCCCCGTCGGCACCACGGACACCGATCTGACCGAGGACTTCGACCGCCTGAAACCGGCCACCCACGGACCGACCGGTTGGCACACCAACAAGGACAAGCTGCGCCACGAGATCCGGCTCACCGGCGGCACGCTGGCGAAGGCCGACGGCCTGGCCGTCACCATCAGCGACGTGGCGGTCAACAAGGTGCCCGGGAACTCCGGCATCAGGCTCGGCTACGAGAAGGGCGGGAAGCGGACCGACTGCCTCACCATTCCGCTGCCCAAGTTCCCCAAGGAATTCTACCTGCGGAACTTCCGACCCAAGTACCTCCAGGTCGGCGCCGGGACACCGGCCTTCCTCCAGTGGGAGGTGAACATGTCCCCCCAACTGGACCTCCAGTGGGCCGGCGCCTCGACCCCTCACGGCACCACGCGGCTCACCGCGAAGAACGCCAAGTCCTGGACGTCCGCGCCGCTCCACGACACGACGACGTTCGTGCTCACCGCCACCTACCGCGACTCGACCTCGCACGAGCCACTGGTCTTCAACACCGCCTGCACCGTCTACGTCACCCGCCCCGACCTGGAGATCGGCGGGCTCGACGTCAACGGGCCGGTCTCCGCCTACCGCCGACCGCGACTGCTCTTCGACGACGTCGAACTCCTCACCGAGAACGGCAAGCAGATCGCGCACGGCACCATCGACGACACCTCCAACATCCGCACGTCGTTCGACGACCTCTTCGGCGACACCGGTGTCGAACACGCCACGGCGACCGACGGGCTCCTCCTGGTACAGGTCAGCGGCGCGAACCTGTCCCTCGACGTGCTGTCACCACTGCCGCGGGTGGCCGGCGCCGCGGTCGACACCTCCGTGAAGCCGCGCTTCAAGACGTGGAAGGTGGCCGACGGCCACGCGCTCACCGTGCCGATCGCGGCGAACAGCCGGCTCACCGTCCGGGCACCGGAAAACCTGGATCCGAAGAAGAAGGGCCGCCTCACCGTGCACTGGTTCGCCCAGGGCACCACGGACTCGCTCCAGAAACACCAACCACTCGCCGTACCGGTGCCCGCCGGGCGCCGTACCGCCGACAAGGCCGAGGTCTGGTGCGTCTACTACCTGGAGTGGCCCAACGTCTGGCGCCTCTACCTCGACAAGGACGGCGCGTGGCAGCCGAACTGGACCGACGACACGGGCGTCGCCCACAGCTCCGACCTCTCGCCGACGCCGTTCGACCAGCTCTGGCCCCAGCTTCCCGTCATGGTGAACAACCGCACGCCGATCGCCGGGTTCGCGACCGAGAAGACCCAGTCCGCCGACAATTGGTCCGCCTATTTCCTCTTCGGTGACGGCACATACCTGACCTACGCGGAGCAGTCCAACAAGGGCACCGTCACCTCCGGCAAGACCACCGAACTGCTGCCCTGGAACATCGGCGCCACAGCCGTGCCCGTCACCGCCGTGACCAACGTCTACGGCAGCGCGGGCGGCGCCGACCACGTCCTGGTGTTCAGCGGAAAAGACTACCGATCCTGCAGGATCGGCGAAAAGGACCATTCCGAGAAAAGCGCGGTCTCCGCCGCCGCGCCGCCAATCGACGCCGCCTTCTGCGGACCGGACGGGAATGTTCGCCTGATCGGCTCGCGGAAGTACCTCACGTGCACACCGCATGCCGAGAACGATGCCATCACCATCACCGAAGGCTCATCGGGCGACCTTCCGCTGGGCAAGAAGTAGAGAACCCGACAATCCGACCCGAGGAGAGAGGATGACAAACGGTACATACTCGATCGAAGAGTGCCGAAAAGCCGTGCAGGAGACGGGTTTCCACCTGCCACTCTGCGTGGACCTCGATGGCGCTCCGACCGATTACTGCGCAAAGGCGGTACCACAAGAGGCCCAGGAGTTCTGCGTCAAGCGCGGAACGCCGAACTGGCCCCTCGAAATGTCCTACTGCCGCCTCCCCGACGGAACCATCAAGATGTCGGACCCGCACTCGAAGGATCCCGCAGGTGACTGCGCGGCGGCAGGCGGGTCGATGGCCTCGTGCCTGTGCTGCTGCGCCGACATGTACGGCGCGGTGATCGCGTTGTCCGAGGGACAGGAGGAACTCGTCTCGGAGGTCGGCAAGGGCCGGCAGGTGCTGGCAGGCGCATTCGGGCCAGGTGGGGACGTCGTCTGGGACCAGGCGGCGGTCACCTTCAGCGACGGTTCCCGCGACCAGCAGGGCGAGCGCGCCGTCCGGATCAACCTCGGCCCCGGGGCGACGCCGTCGGGCACACTCGTCTGCTCGCCCGACCAGCCGATCCTGCTCCACGACGGCACGCTGGTCTCCGCGTCCCGGCTGCACCGACGGGACACGGTCATGGGCGCCGACGGCAACGCCGTGCCCGTGCACTCGGTCGAAACCATCGAGATCGTGGGCGGTCTGCACCACCTGGGTGTGGGCCGCCCGGACGACGGCGCCCATCTGCTACGGGTCGCGAACATGGTGATCGGGGACTACTACCTGCAGTTGCGACCGGATCTCCTGGCCGATCGCTGGGCGGCCGACGCGCAGGAACGCCCACACGTGTGGGAGCCCGGGTATGCCCGGACGGACGCGAAGTCCTGAGAGGGCGTTCGAGAGGGAATCCCCAACTGTCCAGCTCTGGTTGCTGCGGCACGGACTCGTGCCATGATGTCGTGGAGGTCGGGTCCGTGTCCGCGATAGTGAACCTTTCATCGTGACGTCGTAGATCCCGGCACAGGCCGAGCGGCGGGAACGTCACACGCAGGTGCGCCAACCGGCCGACCGGATCCGTCACCAGGGCGACACCGCCCGCATGCCGTCGATGCCCCTCACCGACCCCGCCGGGAAACGGGCCGTGATCGCCCGGTTCAACACCACGGGGTGCTGCCGCCCCGCGCCGAGGGTGCCGTTGTAGCCGGCATTGCGGGGACCCGCCGCCACCTCCGCGCGCATCGGGATCTTCCATCCCCGGACACCCCGACCGGCGGGAGGCGCTGCCGTCCCCATGCGTTAGGTTGTCCGACTGGAGGTGTTCAGCAGGCAGCATCCCGATTCCCAGCCCCGCCCGGTCTCGCGGCCGTCGCGGGGCACGGCCCGTCGAGGGGTGCACCGATGACACGTGACCAGGACGTCCCCGTCCGCGCACTGGCGTCCGAATTGGCCCGGATGGGCAGGTTGATCGAGGACGAGGAGCACGAAGCCGTCGGTCGCCGGTTCACCGAACACCTGGTCCGCACCGTCCCGGGCTGCGACCTGGCCTTCCTCGCGGTCGACCGCCGGGGTGAAGTCGACGTCGTCGCGTCCACCGGTCACCCGCCGCCCGACCTCTCCGCGGACGAGGGCGATCCGGTCCGCGAGGTGCTGCGCTACCGCGAACCGCGCCGCCTGGGCGACACCGGGCAGGACCACCGCTGGCCGCTGTTCGCCTCGCGCCTCGCCGTGCACGGCCACCGCAGCTGCCTCGTGCTGCCCCTGCCCACCGAGCACTCCCCCACCGCCACGGCTGTGCTGCTGTCGAAGGAATCCCACCGGTTCAACGACCACTCCTACGACATCATCCTCATGATCGCCCTGCACGCAGGCGTCGCCCTGGACAACATCGAGGTGCTGCACCACAGCAAGCAGCTGGTGCGGCACCTGACCACGGCGCTCGACACCCGCCACACCATCGGCCTGGCCCAGGGCCTGCTGATGCGCCACTTCGCCCACGACACCGACCAGAGCTTCACGCTGCTGCGGCAGGCGTCCCAACACACCAACCGCAAGCTGCGCGACATCGCCCAAGACCTCGTCGCCGCACACGAACGCGGCGACTTCGACGAAGCACTGACCCGGAACCGCATCACCGCCGTCGCACTGCCCTGACGGAGCGCAGCAGGGTCGCCAACGGGGCGGCATTGGCGACCGCGGCGTCGATCCGCGGCTCGTCCCGGCCGACGGGGAAGCCCGCGGTGCGGGCGGCGAGCGCCGGGAAGGGGCGCTGCGGAACACCGATGCCGGCCGCCTCCGCACCCCCGCCACGCCCGGAGGCGAGGTCGGTCGCGCCGAGGTGGCGCCGACCGTGTGGCCCGAACGTCCCTCCCGTCTTTGCCCGAACAGCACCTGCCGCCTCCGAAACAAATCTGCGAAGCTGTCGAAAGTTTCCGCCCCGCAGTGCTGTCCCGCAGTGCTGTCCCGCCGCTTGGTCGACGAGGATCGAGGAGGAACGCGTGAAGAAGTCGATCGGGGCCGTGGCGCCCCTGGCAACCGCCCTGCTGGTGACCGCCTTGCTCACGGCGCCACAGGCACACGCCGCCGCGTACACGCTCAAGGACGCGGCGGCGGCCACCGGCCGGGTCTTCGGCGCGGTGGTCCCGGCCGGCCTGCTCGACGTCGCGGACTACACCAAGGCGCTGGACCAGGAGTTCGGTCAGGTCACGCCCGAGAACGAGATGAAGTGGAACGTCGTCGAGCGGGTCCGGGGCAAGTTCGACTTCGCCGCCGCCGACCGCCTGGTCGACTACGCCGAGAGCCGGGGCATGGCGGTGCGCGGCAGCGTGCTGGCGTGGCACAGCCAGCTGCCCGGCTGGGTGATCAACATCAGCTCGGGCGCCGAACTGCTGACCGCGTTGCGTGAGCACATCGCCGGCGTCGCGGGCCACTTCCGCGGTCGGGTCGACTACTGGAACGTGGTCAACGAGGCGTTCGGCGACAGCGGGGCCCGGCGCAACTCGGTGTTCCAGGAGCGCATCGGCGACCGCTGGGTCGAGGAGGCGTTCCTCGCGGCCGAAGCCGCCGACCCCACCGCGAAGCTCTGCTACAACGACTACTACACCGACGGGTTCGGCCCGAAGTCCGACGCCGTGTACGGGCTGGTGCGGGACTTCATCGCGCGCGGCGTGCCGATCGACTGCGTCGGCTTCCAAGGGTACTTCACCAGCGATCACCGGGTGCCCGCGGACATGGCCGAGAACCTCCGGCGTTTCGCCGACCTCGGGGTGGACGTGCACCTGACCGAGCTGAACGTGACCGGTTCCGGCGAGACGCAGGCCAAGGAGTACGCCGTGGCCGTCAGCGCGTGCCTGGCGGTGCCGCGCTGCACCGTGATCACCGTGGGCGGCGTAACGGACAAGTACTACTGGAACGCCGCCAAGACGCCCCTGCTGATCGACGCCGACTACGGCCGCAAGCCGGCGTACTTCTCGGTGCTCGACGCGCTGAACGAGGCGGCCACGGGCCGGCGGTAGGCAAGGGCGGTCGTCACGTGGTGGCCGGGGGGGGCGGGGGGGCGCCGGGGCCGCCCGCGGGCGGGGCCGCCCGCCCCCGGGGGCGGGCGGGCCACCCCCGCCGCGCGGGGGGGGGGGGGCGGCCC